>JBIICS010000180.1:0-4845 GCA_044238735.1 Bacteroidia bacterium | reverse complement strand
AGCCAAAATTAAACATACCGTAAACAACAGCGCGCCGAATCCATCAGCCTTTGGCTACCCAACTATAACGGAGTTGATTTCACTTCTATTATGCAACACGGGTTAAATAAACAAGAATGAATTAGTAAAGATTTTATTTTCTTACCAATTACCTCATACTATCCAATATTTATCATGATTATGAAGATTTGGAAAGTTTATATGATTAACCTTCAAAAGTATAATTCATAATTATTTATCTTTAGTTTTAACTTCGTCAATTACAAAACAATTTGTCCGATTCGTTTAAATATTACATCATTTACAAACCATTTCAAATGTTATCTCAATTTAGTACTGATAATAAGATGAAAGTTTTGGGTGATTTATATGATTTTCCCAAAGATGTTTATCCAATTGGAAGGTTGGATTATGATAGCGAAGGTCTGTTAATCTTATCGAACGATAAAAAGTTATTTGATCGTTTATTAAATCCAAAATATAAACACATCAGAAGTTACTGGGTGCAGGTGGAGGGGCAAATGAATATTTTTGCGATAGAGGATTTAAAAAGAGGTGTTGAGATAAAAATAGACAGTAAGCCCTATTTTACTAAAAGAGCACAGGCTGAAATTATACATGAGCCCAACAGTTTACCCGAACGTTTTCCACCCGTTCGTTATCGTAAAACAATACCCACTTCTTGGATTAATATAAGTTTAACAGAAGGTAAAAACCGTCAGGTTAGAAAAATGACAGCACAAGTTGGTTTCCCTTGTTTACGATTAATCAGGCACAAAATTGAAAACCTGGAACTACCGGAGCTTATTCCGGGTAAGGTTTGGGAAATGAATAAAGAAGAAATCTATCAAAAATTAGGTCTTCATTAGTTTTTATATAAACCTATAAAATTAAATTATTTATACCTGAAATTAAAAACGATGTTCAAATTCATAAAGAATAAAAGCTTATTTAGTATTTCTTTTTTAAAATTATCTTAATTTTGCATGCGTTTTTAGTTAAACGCAGAATTTCTTAAAAATTTCAACCTTATGAAAAATACCTTATCAAAATTTATCGGAACCCTTTTATTGGTTTTATTATTTGCAACCGGATATGCTCAAAATTCTAAAGTGGTAAGTGCATACAACTATATGAAATACGAAGAATACGATAAGGCTTATAAAACAATTTGCGAAGCCTTAACCGATCCCGAAACAGCTCAAAAACCAAAAGGTTGGGTTTATAAAGGTCAAATTCTTTACAAAATTGCAACCTCTAAAGAAGACAAATACAAAAATATTGTTCCTAACGCATTAGATTCTTCAGCTTTTGCTTTTTTTAAAGCTATGTCGCTTGATCCAAAACAGAATTACATGCAGGAAATGGGAATGTATTTAATGAATTTTGGCGTTTTATATAGCAACCAGGGAATTGAATATTACAATAAAAAAGATTATGCCAACGCATTAACCAGTTTTGAAAAGGCCTATCAAATTAACACTCAAATGAATGGTGGAAAATCGGATACATTAAATTTAACCAACGCTGCTGTTAGTGCCGAATTAAGTAAAAATTATGATAAGTCAATAGAGTTGTTTACCAAACTTACTGCTGATAAGTTAGGCGGAGCTGCAGCCTACCGATCTTTAGCTGATGCTTATAAAGGCAAAGGAAATGAAGCCAAACAAATTGAAACATTAAAAGCAGGAAGAACCGCTTTCCCCAACGATGGAAATTTAATTTTTGCAGAATTAGATATTTACTTACAAAAAGGACAAGATAAAGAAGCTTTAGAAAATTTAAATTTAGCAATTCAGAAAGATCCTAAAAATGCTGTTTTATATGGAGTTTTAGCTAATATCCACGATAGGTTAAATAATCTTCCATTAGCTGAAGAAAACTATAAAAAGGCTTTAGAACTAGATCCTAAATATTTTGACGCCGCTTATAACTTAGGTGCTTTATTCTTTAACAAAGGAGTAAATTTAACCAATGACGCTAATGCGTTACCTTTAAGTGCAAAAGATAAATACAAAAAACTTACTGAGGAAGCCGATAAAGCATTTACCGCCTCGGTACCCTATTTAGAAAAAGCAATGGAAATTAATCCAACCGATAAAAATACGTTAAACTCATTAAAACAGTTGTATTTAAATATGGGCCAGACTGAAAAAGCAAAACAAATGGATGCTAAATTAAATGCTTTAAAGTAATTTTCAATTAGCAGGAAGATTAGTGAAATGATTCTTGCTAAAATTCTCGTAACCCCATATCAGGCATACGTTTAAGTGATATTTCCAGCTATATTTCAGTAATATGCTCTTATAGTTTGTTAAGGGCTTCTGTCACCTTATTGTTTATTCGATTTTCTATACTGTTCATATCGGGTTTTACAAACTTTTCCCCAGTAATTTTTTCGTACAACTCAATGTATCGGTTACTAACCGAGTTTACAAAATCGTCGCTCATTTCAGGTATCTGTTGACCTTCTTTACCCTGAAATCCATTTTCAATTAACCACTGCCTAACAAATTCTTTACTTAATTGTTTCTGCGTTTCACCGGTTTGCTGGCGTTCTTGATAACCTTCTTGATAAAAATAACGAGATGAATCCGGCGTATGAATCTCATCAATCACATAAATTTTACCATCTTTCCCCTTACCAAACTCATATTTGGTATCCACCAAAATTAATCCACGCTTTGCTGCTATTTCAGTACCTCTTTGGTAAAGAGCCAAAGTGTATTTCTCCAATTGAATATAGTCGTCCTCAGAAACTATTCCTTGTTTAAGAATTTCTTCGCGCGAAATATCCATATCATGACCTTCGCTTGCTTTTGTTGTAGGAGTAATAATTGGAGCTGGCAACTTATCATTTTCTTTTAATCCATCTGGCAAATTAACACCGCAAACTTCACGTTTACCGGCTTTGTACTCTCTGGCTGCATGTCCAGCCAAATAACCCCTTACTACCATCTCAACCTTAAACGGATCGCACCAACGACCAATAGAGACAACCGGATCCGGACTGGCTAAAATCCAGTTCGGAACGATATCTGAAGTTTCACTTAACATTTTAAAGGCAATTTGATTTAATACTTGACCCTTAAAAGGAATAGCGCGCGGAAGCACAACATCAAAAGCAGAAATACGATCGCTGGCCACCATAACCAAATAGTTGTTGGAAATAGAATAAACATCGCGAACTTTACCTCTATAAAATGAAGTTTGGTTAGGAAATTGATAATTTGATTCTTTTAAAGTTGGAGAAACTAACATATAGGGTTTACTGGTTTATTGGTTTATTGGTTTAGAAAATATAATTAATTCATAAATCATAAATCATCATTCATAATTCATAATTCTAAAATCTATCCTCTTTCAACTCTTCATTATTATAAGTTCATTATTCTTTTTCTGCTTCACTATTTTCATTTGTTGTTTTTACTTTATCGTATGCATCCACAATTCGCTTTACCAAATCATGGCGCACAATATCCTGTCCGCTTAAATATATAAACTCAATACCTTCAACGCCTTTTAATACTCGTTCTGCCTGAAACAATCCGCTGGGTTGTTTTTTGGGCAAGTCTATCTGCGTTTTATCGCCTGTAATTATAAATTTTGCGGTTTTTCCCATTCGGGTTAAAAACATGCGCATCTGACTTTCGGTGGCATTTTGGGCTTCATCTAAAATTACAAATGCATTATCAAGCGTTCTCCCTCGCATAAAGGCGAGTGGAGCTATTTGTATAATACCAGACTCAATAAAAGTACTCAATTTTTCAACCGTCAACATATCCCTTAAAGCATCATAAAGGGGCTGCATGTAAGGATCGAGCTTCTCTTTTAAATCGCCTGGTAAAAAACCCAAATTTTCACCTGCTTCAACGGCTGGTCGAGTTAAAATTATTTTTCTAACCTGCTTATTTTTTAAGGCCCTCACTGCTAAGGCAACTGCAGTATAAGTTTTTCCGGAACCAGCCGGACCAATCGCAAAGACCATGTCGTTTTTTCGCAATGCCGAAACCAATTTAATTTGATTGGGTGTTCTGGCTTTAACGATTATGCCATTGTTTCCATATACCAATATCTCATCACCGGCTCCAAAATCACTTGCAGGTAGCGTTCCTTCTTCAATATACTGAGTAATAGAACCCGAATTTAAAGGTCCGTGTTTATCATAGTAATCAGAATAGGTGTGTAATTTCTCTTCAAATAATGTAATTTGTTCAGGTTCTCCACTTAACAGGATTTCGTTACCTCGAGTTACAACTTTAAGTTTTGGAAAATACTTAATAAACAAATCAATTTTTTGATTATTTACTCCGTAAAACTCGGTTAAGTTTTTTCCTTCAATCGTTATTATTTTATCAGCCAAACTATTTTAATTAATTAACAAATCAACATTAATAAATGATCTCAAATTTAAAAATATAGCTTGTTAATTAAATTAATTTTATAAGGAATTATTTAACAAAGAGCGGGTATGCCTTTTATTACGTTAACCACCGATATGGGGCTTAAAGATTATTATGTTTCATCCATAAAGGGAAGCATTATATCGCAATTACCCGAAGCAACAATAATTGACATTACACACGAGGTTAAACCCTGGGATATACTCCAGGCATCTTTTATTATAAAAAACGCCTATTCTAACTTTCCAGCCGGAACCGTTCACATTGTTGGAGTTGATACTGAATTAGGCTCCGATCGAAATCATATAGCACTTAAATATGATGGCCATTATTTTGTTGGTACTGATAATGGGATATTTTCCCTTATGCTTGATCGAAAACCCGAAAAAATAGTGGAATTAAATTTAGCTCCCGAGCATGGTCTTACTTTTCCTACCAAAGA
>JBIICS010000057.1:0-16501 GCA_044238735.1 Bacteroidia bacterium | reverse complement strand
TATCCGCCGGAATTATACCGGGCCCGGGATAACCCTCTGCTCTTCTGGTAAAATATTTTTTATCGAATAGATTATTGATACTTGATTCTAAGGTCATAAAACGCCATGTATATCTAAAACTAAAATAGATAACAGAAAACGATGGTATGGCTCCATTTATAGCATTTGATGTTAACACTGCATTAGTAGCATCACTGAAATGAAGAGACGTATAACTGTGCTGCAAAGAAAATGAAAGGTTTTTCCACTTATAATTAACACCATTTTTTAATATTAGAGGAGGGGCATATTCTACCTGTTTATTTTGTATGGCAGGGTTGGATGAATTAATATATCTGGCATCCATTAAAGTGGTATTGTTAAATAAACTCAAATTGTAAGAATTATTTGATTTATTTAATATTTTATTAATACTTACTTCCATAAATGATTCAACACCTAAACTATATGACTCCGAAACATTAGTTCTAAATCTATATAAATTATAGGAGTTTGAATCCACTTTTAAAATAGTACCTATGCGGTTTGCATACCTCATGTAAAAAATATTTAAATCATAATTAAGTACTCCTTTAAAATTACCACGAACACCTATATCAGAACTATAACCTCGTTCATCTTTTAAGTTGGGATCTACAACTAAATTAGGATTAACCACCCGCATGTCGTTAAAATTTATAGATCGATAGTTCTGTGTAATATTAGCAAACATTTCGTGGCTCTGATTTAAACGATAACTAAAGCCCATACCCCCAACGATAACACTCCTTGTTCTTGAAATATTTTCGTTGATGATCTCAGAAAAAATAATATTTCCGGCAAAGTCCTTTTGAATATTTTGATAATAACCACGTGCATTTGTTTGTATGTATTCATACCTTATACCGGGTACAAGTTTAAAATTAGGGGTTATTGAAATAATATTTTCCATAAAGAGAGATGAATTAAAACTGGGGAAATTATAATCGGAATAACCTAAAGTATTAAGTTCGTTAAACTTAAAATCTCGAATATTTCCGGTTGAATCTTTATTGCCTAAACCCTGCATACGATGAGTTGAACCATTATAAACCCTTAAGCCAACTAATAGATTTTGCGGAAGCTCATTTATAAAATAAGTATACAAAAGCCGTGTTTCGTTTCCTACATTTTGATAATGATCTTTCCACAGATCTCTTTCCTGGTTTGGATCCGCTCTGTTTATCTGTGTTAGGATACCTAATGCTTCTCTCCCTGCATATAAATAAAATGTTTGGGAATGAAGTTTTAAACGGTCATTAATAAGATATTCTAACTTAAAGGCTGCCAGATTCCAATTTACTTTAAACCAATTTCTTCTTCGTAATACAAGTGCAGCGTTATTTTCAAATTGAGCATCAGTTAAGCCACCAGGTTGTTGAGCCAAATAATTCATATATGTATAATCTATACTTAATTTTATTTTTTCGGTTAACTGATAATTAATATTAAAGAAAGCATTTTTATAATCAAAAGCTGAGCGATCTCTCCAGCCATCCCCTTTTTTAAACTGAAAATAAGTATAATAAGAAAACCGATTAATCCTACCGGATAAACTATTAAATGAATTTAGGAAATTAAATGATCCGTATGTAGTTCTATTGATTAACTGTATTTTGGATGGAGAGGGTTGTTTGAATTTAAAATTTATAAGACCTCCAAACTGAGGGCCATACTGAAGAGATGCTGCACCTCTCAATATTTCGATGCGATCTAGTGCTTCTATAGGAGGGGTATAGTAACTTTCTGGATAACCGAGCGCATCAGCACTTATGTCATAACCATTTTGACGAGTATTAAAATTAGAAATTCGATTAGGATTTAATCCCCTACCCCCAATTGCAAGTTGAAGACCACCCCCATCGTTTTCCCATATATTTAAACCGGTAACCTTCGAAAAAACCTGTCGCGCATTATTGGTGGCAGTATTAACTGTTAATGATTTTACATCAACAATTTCGTTTTTTTTACCTTCATAAATAGTTACTCCCTCTATACCCTTAAGCGTAATTCTTCCGTTACTAAAATCAGATTCTGCCTTAATTTCAACAGGAGCTAAATTTAGGTTATGTTCATACAATTTAATTGAAACCGAAGTATCCTTCGTTAAGTAAAATATTAAAGTATCAGAGTAGAATTGTATGGAATTTACTGAGATTTTATAACTTACATTATTGGGTAATGAAAATTTATTTTTTTTATCGTTTATTGAATATTTATCCGAACCAGTGTTTGTAGTTATAAATAGGTTAAGCTCACCTTTAACATCTCTATCAAAAAGAAAATTAACAGTACTTTGAGCGCTTACAAAAACACTATAAAGAACACATACTATTAATAAGAAACGCCTCATTTTATGGGTAAGATCCAATTTTTATTTTTAAAAGATTCTTTTTGTTGATATAAGTCAACATTTGGGTTAATAAAAAGTTTACTACCTTTTCCGTTTAGATTTACAAATGACTGCACATAAACCGATGGATCAAGACCTTGCTTTTTATAAAAATCTCCCAAAATAACAGCGTATTGAAGTATCATATCGGGTTGTGTGGCCATCATTTTTTCCTGTTGTTTTGTCAGGAAATCTGAATTAGTAACCTCAATACTGTTTCCTGATTTTTTATCCTTAACATAAAAAAAAGCGGTTCCACTTTTTTCCATTAGCATTACTCTCCAAGAGAAACGAAAACCTTGCTCTGTCCAAAACAAATTCCCCGGATAAAACACATATCGAAATGGTAAAAAAACTTGCCAAGAAAAGTAAATCAAGCATCCCCATTTAATAATTTTTTTATACTTGAGGTTAGCCACATTTTTATTCAAATTATTTTTAGGTTTCTCAAAAAACCCTAAAATATTTTCATGGAATTTATCTGGCAAAAAGATTAAGGTTCCTACAATCATAATAAAAGGAAACATTCCAATAACGGGAAAAAAGAAAAAAGTAAGTAAATGGAAAACGATTACAAAAAAATAAGCAAGATATACCCATTTTTTATTAAGTAGCATAAATGGTATCACCAAATCGTAAATAGCACCAATCCAGCTAACCAAAAAGTGAAACCATTTTTTATACATGAAGGGCCCAATTAGAGGTAAATTAGATTTAGCGGGCAGCCAAAGAGACAATGGTTGCGCTTTAAATAACCAATCGTAATTTAATTTTGCGACTCCAGCAAAAAAATACAAAATGGTCATTTGCCATTTAACAAGAGATGGGTAAATTGATGTAATAGAGTAGGTGGGTTCTACTATTTTAAACTTTACATCAAGAGAAAAACGTTTATTAGCTGGTATAAAACCCATTAAAAAAGCCAACAATATGATAAAATAATAATGATTTAGATAATTAGTTTTATCAAGCAACTCTATGTACGAAAAAAGAAAAAAGAAAATCCATATAGATAAGCGATAAAATAAACCCAAGCAAACACATAATGCCGCTAAGGCCATTAAGGAGAAAACAATATACATGTATATGGAGGGAAGTGGCTTTAACCATTCGAAACCATAAAAGGGAAAAAAATATTTAGGTTTGATATATTGTGTTTCTATCCACCCATTTAGCCAGAAGCGAACAATTCCAGCAAACATCATAAACCCAAACACAGCCCTAAATAAAGAAATGGGAGCATTAGATGTTTGCTCCCATTGACTTTGAAAATATTTTTGAATGAATTTAATCACCATCCGAATCCTGGTAGGTAATTTGAATACCTAGAGCTGAAGCAAGATCATTCTTGAGTATAACAACTAATTTTTGAATTTCGGTATAAGCCGCCTCGCCTTTTGATTTGTTATTAGTTAACGATGAGGACAAAGGATCTGGGACCTCGTTAAGTTTAGATAAGGCTAATTGAAATTGATTATTAATGGCATCATGAAGCTTAATTCCGTTGTATTCAGAATTCAAAAATTTAACATAATCATCCAAACCATTATTATTAGCGCCTTTTGCATCAATACCAGCGTATGTATTATATATGTTTAACAGATTTTTTTTCATAAGCTGCACCGAATTTCCAGCATATAACCCCTCACATTTATCGGGCATTAAATTACCAAGAGTCTTTTTTCCTAATGGTATACCAAGTTTAGGATTTTTAATAATTTCAAGATCATAAGATAACTGATTTACCAACATAGAAATAGATGAACCAACATCAGATCCTGTTGCAGATTTAAAAGTATTGATATAATTTCCTGATGAACTTTTCCAACCATTATAAACACTATTAACTTTAGATTTAATATCTCCAATAAGAGCTCCTAAATATTCTATACGATTTGATCCTAAATTAGGTTCCTTGTATTTTTCAATGATTAAAGAATCGTTTTTCGAAAAAACGAACAACAAATAATCTATTGCCGGAAATCCTTTTGCATCTATATTTTCTGCAGCAGATAAATAATAAGCGTTTGAATTTGTATTAGAAATTATTTGATTAGTATCTGTTGGAAAGGTGTTTAAGCTTACCCGATAAGAAACTGTTTCTGCTGGTCCAAACTCAAATAAGCTTGTTTGCTGATAAGACAAATAGGCGTTTTTAAAAGCGATTCTGATTTTATTTAAGTTATTTAGAGTAATATTCGATTTAAAAACATTATAGGCATTTTCCAATTCCAAAACACTTGTATTTAAAGAATCATAGTTAGCTAAAATAATATTGGACCCTATATTATTTAGCATGTCTTCCTTGCTATACAGGTCTGGTTTAGGATTAGATAATTCTTTATCTTTTTTACATGAATAAAATACAATACAAAAAAGAAAAACAATTATAAGGTTAAATTTTAGAAGATTATTTATGATGTGAGAGTTCATGTTAAGTACTTTAAAATTAATTTTAGAAAAAATCAATATCGTCTGTTAGAGTTGTGTTTTTATAGCATTTAGTTCGTAAACTGAACTCAAAATATCGCGTGCAGAATTAATGTTTTCTATAGTGGTATTATAAAAATTATCGCCAAAAAGCATCATTACTTGTTGAAGCTGAGGGTTCGTTATTTTTTTTGAAGAGTTATACATTAGCGCTTTTGCAAACATAATGCCCTCTGATAAATTATGATTTCGAATAGCGTCATCAGTAATAAATGTTTTAGCTTTATTTAAATAGCTTATAGCGGTTGCCGCAAACACTTTTTCGAGTTCTTGTTTAATTATAAGAACTTGAGTATCACGGGTGGAGTAATCCTTATTTGAGATTGCTGCTCTACCCTTTATAAAAGCTTCCATAATTTTTTTATTACAGTTAAGCAATTGATTACGACTATTGGTATACCTAGCTATATATTTGATTCCGTTTACATTTTCCGGAAAATCAATGGGAGCGCCAAAGTATCCAAAAGCTTCATCCCAATGATGTTCCATAGCAGTACCTTCACCACTTATTACCGTTGTATTGTCAACCGAATTTCCAATTTTGTCTGGGCTGAGATAAACCTCACATATTTGATAATACATTAGAGCGCCCATTAGACCTTTCTCTACAAATTGGGTGTATTCAACCCCTGATTTATCAAATAAATAACTAGCATTTCCATCATTACTAACTATAACACCTGCTTTACCGTTAGAGCCTGAATTAATGGAATTGGAGGCCAATGACAGGCTATCCATATGTGATTCAAACAATGATTGCTCTAATGAATAAACTTTATCCTTTATTCTTTTTTCGGAGGAATTTAATAAGGAGCTGGCAAATGCATTATTAGTATTTGCATACATATTTTTTAATTTAAGGGCATCAACCGAAATCCCTGACGTATTTCCAGTTTTCATTAAAACAACCATTTCATCAAGCATTAAAAGGCGTTGGGTTTGGCCCGAATAATTTACATTCTTAAAATTATAGCTTGCAGGTATTTCGTATAATTTTGTTGTATCTATTTTAGGAACTATATCAGAATAATCTTTATCTTTTTTACAAGAGCTACTCACCAAAATAACAGTCCCTAAAATAAAGATGGATCTAAGTAAAATTCTCATTTGCGTTTATTTAGATTAATTTTAAATAACACAGCGAATTTAGTATGGTATTACCTTACAGACAATACCCTAATTAAGGTATTAAGGAATTTTAATGTAGAATACCTTTTTTAAGGTATAAAAAATCAACCCAAAGGTGGATTATTTTAGGTTAAGGCTTTTTTTAATGAACATCACTTTTAAGCTTATCTTTTTCGGAAGTATCAGAAGGTTTATTTTCTTCAGGAACTATTTTGAGGCTTTTAGCAAAGAAATCGTAAAGTTGTTCAGCACCAATTTTTTTAGCTATTATCTTTTTATTTTCGTCTAAAACAAATAATTGTGGGGTACTTTCAATAAAATAATCATACCTAAAATTGCTTTCCGGAACCCAGTCACCCACATTTATCCATGGTAATTTATTTTCTCTTATGTATTTAACCCATTTATCCCTTTCGAGTTCGGTGCAAGATCCTAAAAATTCGACACCGGCTTTTTTAAGTTTAGGATATGCTTCAATTAAAAAGGGCATTGCTTTTTTACAATGACCACAATCGGGATCCCAGAAAATCAAGACCAAATATTTAGACTTAACCTTGTGCATATCTACCCATTGGTTATTAGTGTCTTTACAGGCAAACCAAGGAGCTTTTTTACCAATTAACAAAGGCTCGGTTCTTTTAGCACGATCTTGTATTTTAAAAACTGTTGTTGAATCTACCCAATAGGCTTGATTGTAGGTGTAATATTTCTTGCCTAAATGAACAAAAACACCATCCATTCCCATAATATTAGAGCGTTCGTAAGTTGAGGTAATGTGCACCACGCAAAATTTAAACATTTCTTTATTGGCCTTACTTTTTTCAATAATTACATCAGCGGATGCATTAATAGAGTCGGGAATTTGATACGTTAATTGATCGAGGTATTCCTTTACCTTTGCTTGGAAAATAGGGGTTCTTAAAATACGAGGATCGCTAAAATCGATATTATCCCAAAAATGAGCCTTGTAATAACGATATGCAAATGTAGAATCTTTTCTTCCATTTGGTAAAATAGGTGCATCAGGAACCTCAGGCGGGGCGGTTGATTTAACAATTTTAGACAAAAAAGTGGTTGACTTGTTTCCAATCAAGTTTATCTTATAATCTTTAACTTCTTTATCTATGGCAGTTAGTTTATCCTGATAAAACTTTAGAGAATCTTTATTACCATTTTTAAAACGTTCGTAACCCCTTCTAAGCGGCTCGGAATCTTTAGCTTTTTTAGTTAGAAAGTTTTGGTAGTCGTTAAATAATTGATTTTCGGGTGAACCTTTTATTTTCATATGTCCCACAAAATCTACAGTATCGGTTTCTATATAAAAATCATTTTCCTTACCATCTACCAGTATTTCAAAATACTTTTTACTTGGAATAATTACCAAGTAAATACCCCCATCTAGGTTTTTCTTTGTTTTGAAAATAGCCAGACCTTTAGAATCAACATCGGTTGTATCGGTTACATATTGTTTATCTCCGAAATGATTTCCCAAAAATAACTTACAGTCTTTTAAACCTTCTATTTTAATTTTTATGGTATTGCCTTCGTCTTTTGCCAGCAATAAACCATAAAGTCCAATAAACAAGCAAGTAAAGAGTAATTTTTTCATATATTTTTTTAAAAAGCAAACAAAAATAATTCCTAAATTATTTTTATAAATTTAATTCTTAAAGGTATTTAAAAATTTTAACAGTTAATTTTAGCCACTAAATATAAACCATTGATGAAAAAAAGTCTTTTTTCTTCTGTTTTGATATTTTTTAAGGTTTTTTGTATAGATTATTACCAAATAACAACTTATTTTTTAAATTTTACCGATACATTATGAAATTCAATTTAATTTACTGCTTTTTTGCCATCAACATCAGCTTTTCTTTTGCACAAGAAAATGACTCTGTTTTAATTAGAAAAATTTATAGTCACCATTTAACAAATTCAAACTCATACGAAAACTTAAGAGAACTTTGTAAGGGAGTTGGAAATAGACTTAGTGGCAGTGAGAATGCGGAAAAGGCTGTAAAATGGGCTTTTGAAAAACTTAAATCGGAGAAATCGGCGGACACCGTTTATCTACAGGAGGTGACAGTACCGGTTTGGAAAAGACACAAAGAAGAAGCCTTTATAACTAAAAACAAACAAAAGCTGGCCATTTATGCATTAGGCGGAAGCGTTGCAACTCCCGAAAATGGAATATCTGCAAACATAATTGAAGTAAAGACTTATGAGGAGCTTGCTCAGATACCCGAAAACGAAATTAAGGGTAAGATTGTTTTTATTAACCATCAAATAAACAAAACCAATATAAACACTTTTGACTCCTACAGGGAAAATGGAAAATACCGTTGGAGGGGAGCCAGTGAAGCTGGAGCAAAAGGCGCAGCGGCTGTAATTATTAAATCGCTTACTTTAAAAGAAGATGATGAACCTCATACAGGCAGTATGTCTTACAAAGACTCATTAGTAAAAATTCCAGCCGCAGCTATTAGTTGGAAATCTGCTGAAATTCTGAGCAAAGCCTTAAAAGAAGACAAGAACATTCAAGTTCAACTATTATTAAAATGTGAAACCTTAAAAGATGTTTTGTCTTACAACGTTATAGCGGAAATAAAAGGATCTTTATACCCGAATGAAATAATTGTGGCCGGTGGTCATTTAGACTCTTGGGATAAAGGGGAAGGTGCCCATGACGATGGAACCGGAGTTGTTCAGAGCTTTGAAATACTCAGAACATTTAAATTACTTAATATCAAACCAGAGAGAACCATTAGAGTAGTTGCTTTTATGAATGAAGAAAACGGCTTAAGAGGGGGTAAAAAGCTAGCAGAAGTATCTAAAATTAAAAAAGAAAAAATAATTGCAGGTATCGAAAGTGATGCTGGAGGTTTTAGTCCGAGAGGTTTTTTTATGGAAGGATCTGAAGAACAAGTAAAAAAGGTTAAAGCTTATTCTCATTTATTTAAACCATACAACCTTCATAGTTTTGATAGAGTTGGGAGTGGTTCGGATGTTGAGCCATTAAAAGATTTTGGTGCTTTATTAATGGAATTAGAAGTTGACTCGCAGCGCTATTTTGATTTGCATCACACCAGTAACGATGTTTTTGAGGAAGTAAATAAAAGAGAACTTGAACTTGGCAGTGCAAGCATTACCGCGATGGTTTACTTGATAAGTAAATATGGGTTTTAGTTTTAAGTTTTTAGTTTTGATTTGGGCATGAATAAGGGCTGAGTATTTTTAAATTATTGCTAATTAACTAATAACTGTCTTTTATTTTTTAGTTAAACTAGTTGTTGGGGTTATGATATTTTTACTTAAAATAAAATTATAATATGGGTTTAAAGTTGACATTGGTTTTATTGTTTTTATTAAACATAATCGCCTATGGCCAGAGAGGTCTATTAAACGACCCTAATATTAATGCCGCAAGAACTGTAAACGAATATACAAGTTTAACAGCTGATGCAACCGCCGGTTCATCCAACATAAGTGTGGTGTCTAGCACTTTAAATTCGAATAGCAGATTTAGCAATAGTTTACAACCCGGCGAACTTGTTTTAATTATTCAAATGCAGGGAGCCAGTGTAAACTTAGTTCCTAATCCAATTAAACCATTTGATTTATCCGGTCCTTCCGATAGCACCTATGGTACCATTACAAACTATAACAATAGTGGAAATCACGAATATAGACAAGTTAAATCTATACCCAATGCAACTAGCATTGAACTTGATTGTCCTTTGGAATACAATTACACAGCTGCCGGAAAAGTTCAGGTTATTAGAGTACCTCGTTATAAAGCATTAACTATTTTGGCAGGCGGAAACTTAACCTGCGATATATGGAATGGAACTACCGGTGGAATATTAGCTATTGAGGTTTTAGGGAACATAACCATTAACGGAACCGGTAAAATGGACGTTAGTTCTAAAGGATTTAGAGGAGGCATTAGGCACCGTATTGCCAATATAGATCAACCGGATAGGGTTTGGGGGATGAATAAATTTCATGATGTTGGTGCTCAAGGCGAAGGAATTGCCGGAGATACAACTACATACAAAACGTTAAATGCGATGTATGGTATAGGTGCAATTGCAAACGGAGGTGGCGGAGGCGGAAACAAAAGTTGTGGAGCAGGCGGTGGAGGAAATGGTGGAATCATAAATAATTACTTTGGATCGGGGGTGCCGGATATTTCCACAGCTAACTTTATTACCGCCTGGAACAGAGAATATAATGGGTTTGCAAGTATTACCTCCAGTGGTGGCGGAAGGGGCGGATACGGATACACCAGCTTAAATAGAGATGAATTACTTTATGGACCAGGAAATGCTCAATGGGGATCGGCGGCCAATGGATACGACAGAAGACTTAATAATGGAGGACGAGGCGGAAGACCCTTAGATTATAGCACCGGTAAAATATTTATGGGCGGTGGCGGTGGCGGTGGCGCAGGCGATCGTGCGCTTTCGAATAATGATGCAAGAACAGCGGGAGGTAATGGTGGAGGTATAATTTCCATTTTATCTTACGGAGCTATTAATGGAAATGGTTCCATAATTGCTAACGGTGCTTCAGTTACTCAAACTACACGCGATGATGGCTGTGGAGGTGCGGGTGCTGGAGGTACTATTGTTATCAACTCTCAAAGCAACGTGGCCTCCACAATTCAATTAACTGCAAATGGAGGAGTAGGCGGAATCCAAGATACCCCTCCCCTTGCCAACGAATCGGAAGGACCCGGTGGTGGAGGCAGTGGAGGTTATATAGCAATTACAGGTGGAACACCGGTAACAACGGTTAATGGAGGAAACAATGGAACTACTGATGCCGGAGGAGTAACAAACTTCCCTCCTAACGGTGCTACCAGAGGTGCTGTAGGCTCTACTAACACTACTCTTCCTAAAAATTTAACTATTCTGTCAGGAAACACCACTGTTTGTATTGGCAACAATGCTACACTAAACGCAACGCTCAGTGGTAACGTACCGGCGGGTGCTGTGGTTACTTGGTATGATGCGGCTGAGGGTGGAAATGTATTAAATACAGGTTCGAGTTATACGGTAAACAATGTAACCTCAACACTTATTGTTTATGTTGGAACTTGTCCCGGATCGTACAGATTTCCTGATACGATTAAGGTTACTACCAGCCTTCCTCTAACTTTATCTACAAAGGATACTAGTGTTTGCTCTGGTAATGGGGTAAATATTAGTGCATCAGGAGCTACCAGTTATTCCTGGAGCCCCAGTTTAGGTCTGAGCTCTACTACTATTGCCAATCCGATTGCATTTCCTTCTATACAAACAACCTATACCGTTACTGCAAGCGATGCAAATGGATGTACGGCACAAGATACTGTACGTATAAAAGTAAAACCAAAACCAACTATTAACTTAAGTGGCAACTTTTCGATATGCAGGGGGGATACTTCCATTTTAGTTGCCGGTGGTACAAGCACATTCTCTTGGTCTACATCCGGAAACACTAATTTTTCTTTTAACGATACTATTCGTGTATCCCCTAGTTCAACAACTACCTATACTTTTGCGGGTTCTACAAACGGTTGTTTTGATCAAAAAACACAAGTGGTAAATGTTATCAACCTTCCTAATATTAATATAAGTAATTCTTCTCCAATTAGATTATGCCCGGGCGATAGTGTCCAGTTAAATGTAATTGGAGGTAATTCATACTCCTGGTCGCCGGACACTGTTCTTTCTCAAACTACCGGAACCACTGTATATGCTACACCTGAAGTTAACACGGTATACACCGTAAACGGTAGCGATGGAACTTGTTCCAATAAAGATACGATTTCTGTGTTTGTAAAGCCAGTAAGTGGAGTAACGTTTAACCCGCTTTCACCAAGTATTTGTCCGGGACAATCAGCAACCATTTCAGCAAGCGGAAATACCAACTACAGTTGGTTCTCACCAACTGGAAATTACCTGGGATCTAATACTTCTATAACGGTAAGTCCGGCAAGTGATTCAACCTATATTTTAACCTTTAACAGTAATGGTTGCAACTTGGGAGATACTATCAGGGTTAACGTAGGTAATAGTATAAACGTTATTGCAACCGTAAGTTCAGACAGCATTTGCGTGGGAGATAATGTGGTTTTAACTGCACAGAACGGAAGTAATCATACCTGGAGTAGTGATCCGTCCTTAGCAACAACTAACGGTTCTTCTGTAACCGCATCACCCACTGTTAGTACAAGTTACACCGTTACTGGTGGCTCCGGATTATGTTCTGACACCGGGATTGTAAATGTTGTGGTCTTGAGTTCTAATGTAAGTATTAGTTCTCCCCAATCACTAATCTGTAAAAACAGTTCCGTAACCTTAACCGGAAGCGGAGCTAATTCATACAGTTGGAGCACCGGCGAAACAACTTCATCCATCACGGTTTCTCCCTCAACTAATACATCCTATACCTTAACCGGGGATGGTGGTGGCGGATTATGTCCATCTATTACCATAAAAACAATTAATGTTGATACAACCCGAATTCGAATAAGTGGGCTTAACGCGATTTGTGATGGACAAGCAAATAACTTAACCGCAACTGGTGGTAGTAATTATAGTTGGAGCAACGGACAAACCGGCCCGAGCATTACCCCTATTATAAATGGGAATACTACTATTACTTTATATGGAAATAATACAAACGGATGTTTAGACACAAACACCTTTCTGATAAGCACCACATCTAAACCGAATATTACAATAACCGGTAACGACAGTATATGTTTAGGTGCTTCAACAACTCTAACTGCCAATGGTGCCAATTTATACAGCTGGCAAAACTCTGCAACATTTAACAGTAACAATACTCAAAACGTTAGTCCTACTGTAAACACCTCTTATATTGTTTACGGAGACCTAAACGGATGTGTTAATAGCGATACCATTTCGGTAATTGTTTTAGCTTCACCTAATATTAATGGAATTTCAAATTTTAATTTATGCATTGGTTCATCTGCAAACATTCTATTAAATGGTTCTCCTAATTATACCTGGCAACCTACAACAGAGCTTACTTTTAATAATGACAGTAATGCTATTGCAACCCCATTAACGTCTACAAGCTATACCATAATTGGTGGAATTAATACTTGTAAAGATACCTTCATAGTTAATTTAAATGTAGATTTAAATCCGGTTACACTTTCAGTTGTTGCCAGCGAGGACTCGTTATGCTCGAATCAAAGCAGTAATATAACAGCCAATGGAGCCTTAACCTATTTATGGACACCTTCTGCTGGCTTAAATAATACTACATCAAGTTCCGTAATTGCTACACCTACTGCAAATACAATTTACACGGTAATTGGAACAAATAACTTTTGCAAAGACACCTCTTATATATCACTTAAAGTGCTTAACACACCTACTATATCTGTATCACCCCTAAATGCGGGAATATGCTCAGGAAAAAGCATCACACTTAATTCCAGTGGAAATGCAACATCCTATTCCTGGTCGCCAGCAGCAACTCTAAACAGTTCAACCGGCACAACTGTAATTGCAAATCCCACAAGTAATACTGCATACACTGTAATAGGATTTAACGGAAAATGTTCGGATAGTGCATATGTAGATATAACAGTTTCTAATCCTGTTAATATTTCATCAAATACTACGAGTAGTTCTATATGCAGTGGAGCAAACACTAATTTAAATGTGACAGGAGCTCCCAATTATTCGTGGATTCCTGCAATAGGCATTAATAACCCAAGTTCGGGGAACGTTACTGCTTCCCCTCTTACCAATACTAATTACACGGTTGTGGGTTATAATGCCGGATGTTCAGATACTGTATACATTAATGTTTCTGTTTTACCCGCTTTAAATTTAAATGTAAATGCCAGCAATACCAATATTTGCAAAGGAGATAACACCACTTTAACTGCAACCTCAAGCGGTGGAAGCAACACCTATACATGGTTTCCAAATGTAAATCTTTCTAACACCAATACCTCCAATGTAACTGCCAGTCCGATCGGATCTCAACTATATACTGTTATTGCCACAAACGGACAGTGTTTTGATACCGCGACAATATATATTCAAGTTTTATCAGGTATAACTACCTCAATTTCCGCATCTCCAACTGCAGTATGTGCCGGAAACAGCTCGAATTTAACGGCATCTGGTGCTATAAATTATTCGTGGACCAATACGGGTGCTACGTCAACCAGCATAATAGTTAGTCCGGCCACTACTACCATATACACGGCTATAGGCTTTAATGGGTCATGCATAGATACGGCCTATTATAATTTAATAGTACATCCTTTACCTACAATTACAACTATACCAGATCAATCCATTGCTATTGGTTCTTCTGTTAGTTTAATTGCCAGCGGTGGAGTATCATACATTTGGACACCGGCTGATAATTTATCCTGTACAAATTGCCCAAATCCATTCGCTTCTCCTCCTGTAACAACTACATATTTAGTTGTAGGCACAGATTCGAAGGGATGCACAAACAGTGCCTCTGTAACTGTAAAAGTTGATGAGAATTATGTACTCTTTATACCCAGTGCATTTTCGCCTAACAATGATGGAGAAAATGATATATTATTTGTTAGAGGTCGCGGAATTAAGGAAATGAATATTGTGATTTTTAACGGATGGGGCGAGAAAGTGTTTGAATCTGACTCACAATTGGTGGGTTGGGACGGAACACGAAATGGAGCAGAATTAAACAGTGGAGTATTTGTATATCAAATAAAAGGAAAGTACTATAATGGAACAGAATTTAATCAAAAAGGGGATATAACCTTAATGAAATAAATTTTTCAAAGAAAAGGATATTGAGAAGATAACAGAATAGAAAAAAGGTTTTTAGATTAAAAATTATAAATCTGAGCTTAAAATTTTAAACTTTCTACCATTTAAAAACTCGAACAAGAAAAAGAAAAATAAATCAAAAGAAATGAAATTAAAAATTCTTATTATATTTTTTATAATGATAAACATTGCTTTAGCGCAAGATTTTCATTTAAGTCAGTTTTATACCTCACCTGTAGTTTTTAATCCGGCAGAAACGGGGATGATGAGTGGTGGAGATTACCGGGCGACATCTAGTTATCGCGATCAATGGAGAACAATTGGAAATCCATATTTGGTTCAACAGGGTAACTTTGATATGAAATTATATAGAGATAAAAACTATAATAACTTATTTGCGGGAGGTATAACCTATCTTGGAGAAAAAGCCGGAGCAGGAAGAATGGGATATTGGTATCTTGGCGGAACCCTTTCTAGCAGTATTAAAGTGAATGAAAAAGGACGATTGGCAATGGGTTTAAAAGGCGGATACGGCATCAGAACCGTTAATGTAAATAGTTTTACCTGGGACAACCAATGGGATGGTACACAATTTAATGGTGGAATTTTAAGTGGTGAAGGTGCTTTTATCCCTAACGTACCATTTAGAGACTTTGGAGCTGGATTTTATTATACTCAAAAACTTAGCGAATACTTTAATTATAACGCAGGATTTGCTTTAGATCATTTGCTTATACCCCAAATTACCTACTTAGGTAAAAATGATCGATTAAAAATGAAATTTACTGGTACAACAGGAGCTGAGATTAAAGTTAGAGGAAGTAACAAAACCTTACTTCCCAAAATTTTAATGATGAAACAGGGGCCAAACTATGAATTTACATCAGGCATTTTAGTAAAGTATGGTTTAGGCATGGAATCGCATTACACCGGTATATACCGTCAAAGTGCAATTTATTTCGGAGGATTTTACAGAACTCGAGATGCATTAATTGTGAGTCTTCAATACGATCACAAACATTATTTTTCGTTTGGGATAAGTTATGATGTTAATCTTTCTAAACTAACTCCCTCCACCTATGCTTTAGGAGGATTTGAAGTTACCTTGCAGCATACCGGATTTTTTATGAGAAACAAACTTGCCGTAAGCCATGAGTAATTTAAAAATTTAAAGATTAGAAATAAAGTTGTTGTATTAAAAAACATGTTATGAAATCATCATTAATTTTATTATTTACATTAATTACTTTTAAATTATTATCCCAAGAAGCGTTTAAGCATGCCGATGGAAAGTATCTAAACGTTAATGGATCTAAACTATGGATAGAAATTGAGGGAACCGGTACACCCCTATTTTTAATATCAGGAGGTCCTGGTGGGGCACATGTTGGCATGCATAGCTTTAGCCCACTTAAAGAAGTATGCACCTTAGTTTATATAGATAACTTTGGAAGAGGTAAATCGGATACAGCTAAAAGCGCAGATGAATACAGCATTGCCCGCGATGTATCTGATATTGAAGGAATAAGAAAAGCATTGGGATTTGATAAAATTGCTGTATTAGGACATTCGTATGGTAGTTTAGTGGCTCAATTGTATGCCCTAAAATACCCCAATAATACCAGTCATTTAATTAGTGCCAATGGCTTTTTTAGCGGGGAAATGTGGC
>JBIICS010000179.1:0-4952 GCA_044238735.1 Bacteroidia bacterium | reverse complement strand
CTTTACCGGTTATATAAAGGCTTGGGTGGGTGGAATAAATTTTAAGTATTTTAAATACGATCATGTAAAACAGGCAAAACGACAACCGGGTTCTACTTTTAAGCCCTTCGCTTACTTAACAGCCATTGATAATGGTTATAGTCCTTGTGATAAATTCACCGATAGGGAAGTAAGTATTAAATATACCGAAAATGGCGAAGAAAAGATTTGGAGCCCGCATAATGCCGATTGGATTTTTACGGGGCGTGAAATGAGTTTGCGCTGGGCAATGGGTAAATCTTGTAATTCTATTACTGCTCAGTTAACGGAAAAAGTGGGTTGGGAAAACGTGGTTGAATATGCTCAAAAATTAGGAATTAAAAGTCCGCTTAATAAAGTGCCATCTATCTGCCTAGGATCCAGTGATGTTTCTGTATTCGAGATGGTTGGTGCTTACGGTACTTTTGTTAACCATGGAGAGCGTTGCGAGCCACAATTAATTTGCAAAGTTTTAGATAATAACGGTAAGCTTTTAAAGGAATTTAAGCCGGTTGAAAAACGAGTGATAAGTGAAGAAACGGCTTTTTTGATGCGCTATATGTTTCAGGGTGGTATTCAGGAACCAGGCGGAACTTCTCAGGCTCTTTGGGAATATGATATTTTTAGAAATGGAAACGAAATTGGAGGTAAAACCGGAACCTCTAGCAATCATTCGGATGGTTGGTATATGTGTTTAACAAAAGATTTGGTTGTGGGTTGTTGGGTAGGTGCTTCAGAAAGGTCCATCCATTTTAGAACTTCATCATTGGGTGAAGGATCTAAAACAGCCTTGCCAATAGTTGGACAGTTTCTGGAAAATATTTATCGAGATAAAAATCCTATATATAAAGAAGGTAGGTTTCCTAAACCGGAAATAAAAATAGCTAAGGACTATATTTGTCCAAGTCCACGTATACCAAAAGATACATTGCCATCAGACTCTAGTATTGTTTTGCCCGCCGCAAATCAAGATTCCGTTTCGCCAAATTCAGCTCAATAAATTGTTAGAAGAATGTTAGTAAGTTAAAAACCTTCTTGAATGATTTTTGAATTTAATTATATTTATTAAATCACTAATAATCAGTCAATTATTTTTTTGTTTAAATCGGTTTTACGCCCTCTTTAAACTCGCATATAGACTATACTTACTTTCATCTCTTTCAGTTTCAATTAAACTTTTGTAATTGAAATTAAAGTTCTAATTTCGCAACCTAAAAAAATAAGTATGATAAAAATAAAATTACTGTTAACTCCATTTTTAATTGCATTTTTTAGTGTGGGATTTGCTCAAACTATTGCATTAAAAGGGAAATCAAATCAAAGAAAGGGTGGTAATAACACAATTTCTATGGTTACTGGAGGTATAACTGCTTCAACCTATTATGTTGCCGGAAGAGAAAATACCATCAAATTAAAATTACAATTAACCAATACCGATTTTGAGTATGGCGATTCTTTGGCAATAACTTTACCAACTGGGTTTAGTATTGTAAGCGTAACTCCAAATACTTCCATTGGCTTTGACTTTGACCCAACAAATACATCAGGTTGTCCAAATCCAGCAATTTCTGGATTGGCTGAACCATTTAGAGGAATAAATGGACAAACAATTAGCTGGGGAGATAATGATAATTGTTTCGGTGGTATTGAGGATGGTAGCAACGGAACTTTTTATTTAATTGAAATAAAAGCAAATGTTGATATTTCTGTATCTGGTCCTCAAGTAATTAATTATTTCATATCTGGAGATACTTGGAACAACCAAGGTACCACTGTTGCAGGTGATTTAACCGGATTTTTAACTATAAATGAGTGCCCTTCACCAGTAACAAATTCTGTAAATGTTAGTTTTTGCTCCGGAAGTAATGTTAACATTAATGGAAATATTTTTTCAACTGCCGGCACTTTTATTGATACGCTTGTTTCAGCTAATGGATGTGATAGTATTATAACTTACATTATTACGGAAACTAATAGACCTTCTCTTCAAATTACAGCCAGTAATGATACTGTTTGCGCTAATGGAGAAGTTATTTTAAATGGATTAGGCGCTACAAATTTAAGCTGGAATAAAGGCGTAATAAATGGATCGTTTTTTTACCCAACTACTAGTGGTTTTTATACTCTAACAGGATATAATACATTAGGATGCGAATCAAAAGATAGTATTTTAATAGTTGTAAAGCCTAATCCTGCTAATGTAAATGCTTACGTAAATGTAACATTACCTGTTTGTGTAGGAACTACTATAACACATAGTGCTGTTGCTGAGAGTTATTTGAGTGTTAATAACAATGGTAATCAATCCACGCTAACAACTATTGTTACTTCAAGTTTTGGCTCACCATTGCCTAATAATATTGTAACGGCAGCGGCTCAATTAGCAAATGACGGAGCAAATATAACTTATAATGCCTGCGAGGCGATAGTGAACAACTTAACTGGTAAAATTGCTGTTATTGAAAGAGGATCTTGCACGTTTGTTACAAAATGTTTAAATGCTCAAAATGCCGGAGCTATCGCTGTTTTAGTTGTTAATAACCAGGCAGGGAATCTTGTTATGAGTGGTACTGATCCTAATATTACAATACCTTGTATGTCTATTTCTCAAGCCGATGGGGCAGCAATAATAACATCATTACTAAACAATAATCCCGTTATTATTTCATACGGCGGTGCTGCGTCAAAACCTGAATTTACTTGGTTAATTAATGGAGCTGAAGTTGCTAATGGAACATCGTATGTTTTTACACCTGAAAGCAGTTATGAGTTACAAGTTTTTGCGAATTTAAATGGCTGTACATCAAGTACACCAAATTATTTTAATCCTCTTAATCCGGTTTATCATGATACTTTGTACCCGGCTATTTGTAGTGGTGACTCCGTTTGGGCGGCAGGACAATTTCAAACAACAAGTGGAACTTACTACGATAGCTTAACTACAATTGGTGGATGTGATAGTATAACTGTTACCTATTTAAATGTGTTGCCATCCACTGATGTGCCTACAGTTAATGTAAGTGCAAATGTTAATGAGGTTTGTTCTGGTAATGCAGTTACTTTAACAGCAGTAGGTGCTGACACCTATTCATGGGTTCATAATGGTTCAATCACGGATATTATTACCGAATTTCCAACACAAACTACAACTTATATTGTTTACGGTATAAACTCTATTTCTCGCTGTAGAGATACTGCCATGATTACAATTTTAAACAAGCCGAATCCTGAAAACTTAGTTGGCTTTGTTAATCAAGCGATACCGGTTTGTGCCGGTACAGTTTTATTGCATACGGCATCTGCATCTTCAGTAATTCAGGTTAATAATAATGGTGTTAATAGTACGATTTCAGCTGTTGTTTCAACCAGTTTTGGTGGGGCAATGCCTGTTAATATTCAGAATAATGCAGCGGTATTAGTTGATGATGGAACGCCTATTAACTATAATGCTTGTGAGTCCATTATAAATAATTTGGCGGGTAAGGTAGCAATTATAGAGCGTGGTGCATGTTCGTTTGATGTAAAATGTTTAAATGCTCAAAATGCTGGCGCTGTTGCGATAATTGTTGTGAATAATAATGCAGATGCGCCATTTTCTATGGGAGTTTCAGGTAACGTTGACGCAAGTTTAATTACGATTCCGTGCATGATGATTAGTCAGGCAAACGGAGCATCAATTATTACCGCGCTTCAAAACGCATTACCAGTTATAATTAGTTATGGTGGAGCAACTTCTAGCCCCTCTTACACTTTTAAGTTTACAGAAAATTCATTCACAACAGTATTAACTGGTAATAATATAAATTACACCCCCTTTGCAAACTATGATTTAAATATTGAAGCAAACTTAAATGGATGTTTAGCTTATGTTAATTATTCAAATACAATCAAACCAGAATATAATGATACCTTAAATGTACAGTCTTGTATTGGCTCCACTTATGTCTTTGGTGGACAAAATATCACACTATCCGGAACATATTACGATTCAACTACTGCGGTATTAGCAGGTTGTGATTCGGTGACTGTTTTAAACATTGTTTTTACAAACCAATTAACCAATACAGTGAATGTTGAAATTTGTAATGGTACAAACTATATTTTCAATGGACAGACATTAGGAACAAATGGTCAGTATACGGCTACATATATATCTGCAGGTGGTTGTGACTCAGTTGTTACTTTAAATTTAAATGTTTTATCCCCTAATCAAACCCCATCTGTAATTATAAATGCATCAGAAAATCTTGTTTGCGAAGGAAGTTCGGTTTTGTTAGAAGCTAACGGAGCAACAAACTATACTTGGATAAATGATGGTTCAAGTGTGAGTTCAATACAGCCTAATGTATTTACAACAACCACTTATTCGGTTGTTGGTTTTAATGATTATATTCAATGTGCAGACACTGCAGTAATTACTATTAATTCAAAGCCATTGCCTTCTAATTTAGTAGCATTCGTTGATGTTACTTTACCTGTATGTGCTGGTACGCCAGTTAATCATACTGGTGCAGCAGAAGGTTTAATAACTGTAAATGTTAACGGCGGCAATGATTATCAGGTTAAAGGTGTTCACACTACTAATTTTGGTTCGCCTCTTCCTTTAACGGAAACAAGTTATGAGGCAGTTTTGGTTGACGATCAAACAGGTGTTACGTATGATGGTTGCGAGGCCATAACAAATGATTTAACAGGCAAAATTGCAGTTATACGCAGAGGTAATTGTAGTTTTGTAGTAAAATGTTACAATGCTCAGTTAGCGGGTGCAGTAGCTGTTGTTATGGTAAATAATTCTGCTGCAGCGCCAATTTCAATGGGAGGTTCTGATCCAAATATTAACATTCCTTGTTTAATGGTGTCTCAAATGGATGGAGATGTGTTTATAAATGCTTTACAATTAGCTCAGTCTTTAAATATCACTATTGGTGGTCCAT
>JBIICS010000178.1:0-4971 GCA_044238735.1 Bacteroidia bacterium | reverse complement strand
GTTTAGTGAAACGACTTTCACTAAACTTTCTTGTAGCCCAATAGCATAAAGGGTTATAGAGCTTTTTACCAACTATTTTTTGCTATTATGCCTTTTTTGTTGTTTGTTATTTTCTAAATAGGAATTAATCAGAGTCTAAAGTCATTATAAAAATAATTTTTTAGCGCTCGTTATTGCATTTTTAATCCATATAGGGATTAAAGATTAGATAAGGAAACTTTACGAATATAAACTGAAGTATCCGAGGTTGTTATTTTAACAAAATAAACACCACTCGAATTTCCGGTCATGTCAATTTCAATTAAAGATTCGTTTGTTGTTTGTTCTGCAACTTTTTGACCGTACAAGTTAATTATACTGATATTATTTATTTTGGATCCATTGCAAAACACATTAATTTTATTGGTGTTTGTAGTTACTTTGATTTCGTTTTTGTTTAATTCTTCCGATACAGAAGTAGTGCCGCATTCAAGTCTATTTAGATAGCCCCAAATGCGGTCATTTAGCAGAAACGGTACAGAAGATCCATCGGTTGAATTTCCCATTCGTAACCAAACGAGATTTTGGCTAGGTACAATATTTAAAAATTGTCCATCTTTACCAATAGCGGCAATGGTTTCGCCTGGTGCATTAGGAAACATAGGGCCATTAAATATAAATTGACTTTGTGGAACCAGGTATGAGCTCTTTCCATTTAACCACCATAAATATCCGTATGATTTATTTAGTTGCTGGGAGGTGTTTATCATTTGATTGTAAAAATTGGTATCGCTTAATATAACGGTATTGTTCCATTTCCCTTTGTTTAAAATCAACAAGCCAAATCGAGCCATACTTCGGGCATTACTAAAAAACACATTGTTGTAACCTACCTTAATAAATTGCCCACTCATGCCTGTTGGAGATTTTAATTTTAAAGTTGTATAGCTATTTAATGTTTTATTTGTGGCTTTCTCTATAACACTATCTAAAAGTGTATAGGGGGCATTATGATAGGCCCATCTGGTTCCGGCATTTGCTTTATAAATTAAACACGATTTAAGTGTACAATGATTGTCGCTTACCCCATCATCTAATCCCGTGGTCATGGTGATTTGATTCCATATGGTTATTTTTCTCTCCTGAGCAGGCGTACAGCTGGTCCAACCGGTTCCTATTATATCGGATGTTGTGTCGCTAAGTTTTAATAATCCTTCTTGTTGCGCAACACCTATCATTAATCCGGTAATTGTTTTTCCTGCAGAAGCCCATTGCCATAAGGTGCTTTGAGTGTGTGTGTCAAAATATTTTTCTAGTACAATTTTACCGTCTTTTAATAAAATAAAAGCCTTTGTATCATTGGTGTCTAAAAAGGCATAAAGACTATCAATTTGAGGAGCGCAATAATTTAATCTGGAAGGATGAAGAGTATCCCAGTTATTACCGGTTGTTGGAGGAAAATATATGTTTTGCGAAAATGATAGTTTTATAAAAAATATAAAAAGGAGTTTTAGAATTGTTATTCTCATTTTTAAATATAATTAAAAGTAATTAATAAAAAATTTTGTTGTTCACGATTCTCTTAAACTGGCAATAGCAAGTTTTATCTCAAAATAACTGTATTCGTTTCCTAATGTTTCTTTCAAACTTTTCAGCTGAAAAGAATTAATTTCTTTGGCTTTATCTAATATTAGGTTAATTTTTTTACGACTTATAAAATCAAAAGCACTTAAAGTTCCCATTGCTGTTAATTGAGCTATATGCCCTTCTATAGTGCCTGTTGTTAATTTTTGCTCTTTAGCAATTTCTTCTATACTTAAGCCTTGCTTGGATAATTTTAAGGTTGTTTCTCGTGTTGAGGGTTTCTTTTCTTTGCTGACCGTTTGGTTTTGAATAGAACCTTCTTTCGTAACTTTTCGTACACTTTTTTCTTTCTTTATTTTTTTCTTTTGCTGAAGAGCATTTTCCAGGTTTTTTCGTTTATCAATTCTGTTTCCGGAATAAAGATTGTAAACTTCTTTTTCATTTCCTGCAAAACTGCAACATAAATCGCTTACTCGTTTAAGCAATTTACGTTGTTCAAATACAATATTTTCAATGTATAATAGTTCTTCAATAAAAGTATTTATCCGCTCATCTTCCTGAACAGTTTCTAAAAGAGTTATAATATCTGTTGAGATGCTTTTGTATTTTCCTTCGAAGTAAATACGCGCTTCGTTTACTCGAGTAGCAAGTTTATTTTCAAATTGATGTTCTCGCTCATTAATTATTTTGATGGCTTGGTTATAAAACACATCACTGTGTTTTTTCATTTCTTTTATTTGTACAAATAAACTAAGGGCAAAATCGTAATGCTTCTGTTTATTACTTTGCTTTTCATTTTGAGTATAAGTACTTAAATGTTCTTCAATATTTTTATTCAGCCAATTTAAGTTAAAAGCTTTTTGCATTAATTCTACAATGTAGTTAAGGGTGTCGTGCCTTAATTGCTCGGGCGATTCGAGCTTAGCCGAAGCTTCTGATGTATAGTTATTAATCTTTTCGTCCGACATTAATTGATTATTTCTTATGGGTTGCGTAAGTATTAATCCTTCTAAACTTTTTAATCGTGATAATGCTACGTATACTTGACCCGGTGCAAAAGCATCACTTATGTCTAAAACAGCATTTTCAAATGTTAACCCTTGGCTTTTATGTACGGTTATGGCCCAAGCCAATTTTAAAGGATACTGAGTGTAGGTGCCAATGCATTCCTCTTCAATTTCATTGGTATTCGAATTTAAGTTGTATTTATTGTTCTCCCATGTGTATTTATCTACTTTAATTCCTTCCGGATAGTCATCTGTTTTTACCACTATTCCATCTTCAAATGATAAAACTTCTCCAATTTTTCCATTAAAATATTGCTGTTGACCGCTGATGTCGTTTTTTATAAACATAACCTGGGAACCCATTTTAAAGGTTAAGTCAGGATCTGAAGGGTAGAGGTATTCAGGAAAATCTCCAGAAATTTGGGCCTTAAAAATACGTTGTGGTGTTTTTAAGATTCCAAGTTTATCACTGTTGATTTTATCGGCTTTGTAGTTGTGGGTAGTAAGGGTTATAAATTTTTTATCACCAAATGTTTCAATTGGTTTGTAATAACGATTTAAAAGTTTAATATCATCAGGGGTAATGATGTTGTTTCTAAGGTTGTTAAGAACGTTTATAAACTGCAAATCGCTTTGACGGTATATTTTGTCTAGTTCCAGATATATGCATGGTTTTTCAGCTAATGCAACCGAATCAAAAAAATAAACACTTTTATAATGTTTACTGAGGTATTCCCATTCATCCTTTTTTACAACCGGCGGCAACTGCAGTAAATCACCTATAAGTAAAAGCTGAACTCCCCCAAATGCCTGATGGTTTCGGCGAACGTGTTTTAATATAACGTTAATGGCATCTAAAACATCTGCCCTTAGCATGCTCACTTCATCAATAATTAATAGTTCTAATTCTTTTAAAATGGCTCTTTTGCGATCGTGTATTTTAGCCTGACTAATTAATTTTTCGGGATATGTAAAATTGAAATTTATTTTGCTTATTTCTTCCGGTTTTTGTGGTAAAAAACATCCAAAAGGTAATTGAAAAAAAGAATGAATGGTAACTCCACCCGCATTAATGGCTGCTATTCCGGTTGGTGCTACTATAGCCATTTTTTTGGAGCAATTTTGTAATAAATATTTTAAAAAAGTGGTTTTACCCGTCCCGGCTTTTCCGGTTAAAAATAAATTGCGTGTTGTGAAATTAATATACTGTGCAGTCTTTTGCGCTATGGGTGATAATTCGGTGTTCATATTTAATTTTCGCTTGCAATATTAATGTTTTAAAAAAAACCTTTCACTTCTTATTTATACCAATTAACTGCAATCTTTTAACAAATTAAGTTTTACATGCATTTAAAAATGTGATTTAATTATCTGTTTTCCTGATGGTTGTGATTTTTTATTCTTAATAAAGGATTACTCATTTCTGTAAATCCTAATTTTTTAAAAAAGAAAAGGAACAGGAACAGGAGTACAATGTTTTTAGATTATAAAAGGCGGTAACCACAATTTATATTACGGATGATATTAGCTGTTTCTTTTGTCTATAACCAGGGTCTTTGCGAATACATGAGTTAGTTAAACATCTATTGGAAAATCCGGGATAAATAAGGTAAATTTGCAACCTTAAATTATTATACAATGGAAATTGCTAAAACATTCGATCCTATTAGCGCAGAAGGAAAATGGTATCAGTATTGGTTAGATCAAAAATTCTTTAAATCTACTCCGGATGAAAGAGAACCCTATACAATTGTTATTCCTCCGCCCAATGTTACGGGTGTTTTACACATGGGCCATATGTTAAACAATACCATTCAGGATGTATTAATTCGTCGTGCACGCATGCAAGGAAAAAATGCTTGCTGGGTTCCAGGTACTGATCATGCTTCTATTGCAACAGAAGCTAAAGTTGTGGCTTTGTTAAAAGAGAAGGGAATAAAGAAAACTGACTTAAGCCGCGATGAGTTTTTGAAGCACGCCTGGGAATGGAAAGAAAAATACGGGGGTATTATTCTGGAACAATTAAAAAAATTAGGGGCTTCTTGCGATTGGGACAGAACCCGTTTTACTATGGAAGATGATTTGAGTGACGCTGTTCTTGAGGTATTTATCGATGTGTTTAATAAAGGTCAGATTTATCGGGGTGTTAGAATGGTTAACTGGGATCCACAAGGTTTAACCGCTTTAAGTGATGAGGAAGTAATTTATAAAGACGTAAATTCTAAGCTTTATTATGTTCGATATAAAATTGAAGGTACTAACGATGAATATATTACGATTGCTACTACCCGTCCCGAAACAATTTTAGGAGATACTGCAGTATGTGTTAATCCTGAGGATGAGCGTTATCTGCATTTAAAGGGAAAGCGTTGTATTATTCCTATTGTAAACCGCAGTGTGC
>JBIICS010000070.1:0-14755 GCA_044238735.1 Bacteroidia bacterium | reverse complement strand
TTCCTCCAAATCTTGATAAATCTGTTTATTTTTTGCAGTATAGAGATCGCCTCTACACTCAAATAATTGTTGGTCTGGATCGATACCTATAAACTGCTGTACAACAGTTGATTTTATTGGCTTTATAAATGAGTTTCCTTTAAATACAGCGCTTGATATCTCTGTTTCGTTTGTTTTTTGTAACAATGAAACAAACAAACCTTCGCCATTTAGTTTGTGAGGATAAAAACGATACCCTTCTACTCCATTAAGAACAGATGGCTGTATATTCCATTCGGGATTTACATTTATACTTAGATTTGTAAGCCCATGTTCATCTAATAGCCACTTTACATTTTCTTCATTCTCTGAAGTATTAAAAGTGCAGGTAGAATAAACTAAAACACCATTAGGCGATAAGCAAGAAATGATATCACTTAATATACGTTTTTGTCGTGATGAACACAGATTAACATTATCTATGCTCCAATTAGCGATACTCTCGGGCTCTTTTCTAAACATACCTTCTCCACTACAAGGTGCATCTACTAAAATTAAATCGAATTGCAAACCTGCTTTCGCAAAATAAGCAGGATCATTATTGGTAATCATCACATTGTTACATCCCCAACGAATAACATTTTCTCTAAGAATTAAACTACGTTTATGAATAACCTCATTGGCCACTATTATTTCGTCTTTATTAAAGTTATCTGACAGAATTAAAGTTTTTCCTCCCGGTGCAGCACTTAAATCGAGTATTGAATTAAAATTAAAATTCTGCTTAAGGCCTTTAATCACATAATCTATAAACATTGAACTTGCCTCTTGGGGATAGTATACCCCTGCATGATAATGGGGATCGGAAACAAAAGAGGGTCTTTGATTTAAATATTCTCCTGATGGGCACCAAGGTACCGGATGCTGAATATGCTTTTCAATTTTACGATTATTGTATCGAATACTAGTTAAAGACCCCGAATTAAAAGCCCCTAAATAGAAATCGAACTCCTGCTTAAAAATCGATTTAAGGTGTTCTTGTATTTGATCATTTAATCTTAAATTTTGCATACACAAATATGTTTATTTTTTTTGTGAAAGGCTTAATAATCTTAACTTTAAGACTGATTTAATTATGCGAATAGCTTTATTTACAGATGGTATAAGCCCTTATGTGTTGGGAGGAATGCAAAGACACTCTTATTTTATTTGCAAATACCTGGCGCAAAATGGAATTAAGGTAGATCTTTATCACACCAATCAAAGCTCTCTTGATATAACTAAACTAGATGTTTTTACAGAAGAAGAGAAAAAGAATATTAATTCTATAGTAATTAACTTTCCTTCGCCCGGTAAAATACCCGGACACTATGTTAGAAACTCTTATGAATATTCGAAAAGGATCTATAACGAATACATAAAACAAGAACCGGTTGACTTTATATACACCAAAGGCTTTACAGGCTGGTATCTGTTGGAGCAACGTGCAAAAGGCAAAATTAGTGCACCAAAGATTGGGGTTAAATTTCATGGTTACGAGATGTTTCAGTATCAACCAAACTTTAAGGCCAGTTTATCTTCTAACCTTTTTTTAAAAAGACCCGTAAGAAAAATTTCTAAATGGTCGGATTTCATATTTTCTTATGGTGGAAAAATAACCGAATTAATCAGCCTCTCGGGTGTTAATCAATCAAAAATAATTGAAATACCAAGTGGCATTAGTAAAGATTTAACCATAAATGAAGTAACATCGCTAAATACACCTATCCGTTTTTGCTTTGTTGGAAGACCAGAAAGAAGAAAAGGAATTATAGAATTAAACAAAGTAATAACAGCGCTTAGTAATTCGAACAGAAAACATGAATTTGAATTTAAATTTATAGGCCCCATTGAGGATAATCAAAAGTTAAAACTGGAGAATGTAAGCTATGAAGGAGAAATAAGAAACCACATTACCTTATTAAATTTATTGGACAAATGTGATGTATTGGTTTGCCCAAGTTATTCTGAAGGAATGCCAAATGTTATACTAGAGGCTATGTCCAGATCATGTGCTATAATCGCATCTGATGTGGGGGCAATATCCATGATGGTAAACCCGGAAAACGGTATTTTAATAAAACCAGGGGATACTTCTGAATTAAAGTCTGCAATAGAGCAAATACTTTCTAACAAAGAAAAATTAAATTCACTCAAAGCATCTTCACTTAAAAAATGTAAGGAAGACTTTATCTGGGAAAATATAATGGAAAAGTTAATTAGGGTTTTGGATAAGATTACGATTTCTGGTTAATGCTCCTTAAAATGTCTTTTAGGTACTCTGCCTGTATTTCCTGTATTTCCAATAATCGTTTGTTCTGATTAATCATCAAATGATCCATTTTTTCATGAAGTAAGCGAATTTCTAATTCTGCCTTCAAATTTACTTTGTAATCATACTCACTTCTTTTTCTGTCTTTTTCTTCTTTTCTGTTCTGACTCATCATAATAATAGGAGCTTGTATTGAGGCCAAACAAGAAAGAATGAGATTCAGCAAAATAAAAGGATACGGGTCATAACCCTTATTCATAAATACAAATAGGTTTATCAAAATCCAAATGAATATGAAAAGAAAGAATGAAATTATAAACGTCCAGCTTCCTCCAAACTCTGCTATATGATCAGCTAATTTTTGCGAGATTGTATATTCTTCATCAATTGTATCTTCTATATTTTCGGAAAGTAATTTATTAGTGGAAAAAGCTTTTAGTACCTCCTTATCAATATAATCCAATTCGCCGATTTCGGATTTAATTATTTCCTCTATGTATTCTTTTCGGAGCTTATTTAGTTCATCAATTTCAATAAACATCTCTTTAGTTAAATGGGGATGTTTTTCCAAAATGTATCGAAACAAATTATCGCCGATATCTGCAACTCTGTATGCTGCATTAATTTTAATTACTTTACCGGTGATGGCGCATTTAATATCTTCCATAAAAAAACCGGATTTCTCCGGTGATTTAAGTTTATTAGGACAATATAGCCAATAGACCTTCTTCGAGTTGAGTATTGGGCTTAAAACCTATAGTTTTAAACAATTTATCGGAACTACCATAACGGCGTTCTACTTCATAATCGTAACGCTTTTTAGGTGCTTCTATGTAAGAAATTTTAGATTTTGAATTAGTTACCTTAACAATAGCATGAGCCAAATCTTCAATAGTTAATTCATTTTCGTTTGCAATATTGAATATCTCGGCCTGTCCGCCTTTTTCAGCTAACTGAACACAAGCGGTAACGGTATCATCAATATAAGTAAAATCGCGTGTTTGCTTTCCTTGACCGTAAACTGTAATGGGATTGCCAGCTAAAGCTTGTTCCAAAAATCTAGGTATCACCATTCGGTTATCTTGTTTTTTCCCGTATATATTAAAAAAACGTAACGACAATGAATTTAAACCTTTCTCTTCGAATAAGGCCTTAAGGTATATTTCATTATAACGTTTAGCAATAGCATAACTGGTTCTGGGGTCAATTTGAATTTCTTCGGTAAAACTTTTTTCAATTGCAGAATGGCCATATACTCCGGATGTTGAAGCATATATAATTTTTGAAACCCCATGTTTCATTGCCGCATCAGCAATGTTCTTCATGCCAATTACTTCCGTATCCATAGTTTCAACTGGATTATCCGCAACAACATCAACGCCTAAAACTGCAGCAAAATGGTAGATTTGATCACAACCTTTTGTTAACTCATCCACTACCTGATAATTCCGCACATCACCTATTCGCAAATATATTTTTTGCATTATATCGTGGTCGAGTTTATTTCCACGCAATAAATTGTCTAAAACTGTAACCTCGTTACCCTCTTCAACTAATCGTCTAACCAAGTGAGATCCAATAAATCCAGCACCGCCTGTTACTAAAATTTTTTTCATAGCATGTTCTATAAAGCCCTATAAATATACTAATTAATCTGTTTTAAAACCCTTTTTAAAACCTTTAACTGTTCCTCTGAAAAGTCGAGATGAGTTACAAAACGAACACTCCGCGGCCCAAAAGGAACCGCCCTAATGGAGTTTGTTTCCAACACATTAATAAACGAAGAAACCTCAAAATCTTCTGTTAATTCAAAAATTACAATATTAGTCTTTACCGGTAAAATAGACTTAACATAAGGCATTTGAAAAAGAAAAGTCTCAATCTCTTTGGCTCTCCTGTGGTCCTCCTCTAAACGTTGGATGTGATGATCCAATGCAAATATTCCGGCCTTGGCTAAATAACCCACTTGGCGCATGCCTCCTCCCCAACGTTTTCTTACCCTTCGAGCCTCTTTTATAAAGGACTTATTACCTATTAACAAAGAACCAATGGGAGCACCGAGACCCTTAGAAAGGCAAATAGATAAGCTGTTAAACAAAGGGCCTACTTGGTACGGCTGATAACCTGCAGCAACACTGGCATTAAAAAAACGAGCTCCATCTAAATGAAGAGGGATATTAAGTTGTTGGGAGAGCTTGGAAATTTCACTCATTGCTTCTAGAGAATAATAACTACCTCCCGCTTTATTACCGGTATTCTCCAACGAAATTAAAGCTGTTTTAGGCAACCAATCGAAATCCGAATTAACAGATACCGCAATTTGACTGGCAGATAAACATCCATTTTCTCCCTTTAATAATTTAATTTGAACACCCGAATTAGAGGCTACTCCGGCATTTTCATAATGATAAATATGAGATAATTCATCACAAATAAGTTCATCGCCAGATTTGGTATGAACATTTATAGCAATTTGATTCGTCATGGTTCCACTTGGACAAAACAAGGCGGATTCGTGCCCGAACAACATGGCCACTTTATTTTCTAATTCTAATACTGTTGGATCTTCATTAAAAACATCATCTCCTACTTCTGCTGCAAACATTTCTTCCAGCATAGCTTTGGTGGGCTTTGTAACTGTATCACTTCGTAAATCAATAATATTATTTTCCATATCATTAAAAGATTATTTAAAAAGAAATGCGATTATAGTATTACAGTTTTTTAAATCCATTAGAATATGCCATCATATTTATCATTCTAAACAATAATCGGCTTCCCACGTTAGCATCCCATTCGTCTTTACCCGGAGATACTTCGTTTATATCGCAGCCAATAATTGTTCTTCCACTCTGGGCAAGAATTTGTATTAAGTGACATGCTTCTTCAAATTCGAAACCACCCGGAACTGGTGTTCCGGTATTGGGGCACATCTTCGGATCTAAACCATCAATATCAAAACTCACATAAACCTTTTTTGGAAGTTGCTTAATAATTTCTTTATGTAGTTCTGCCACCTTTTTTCCTTTATAAAGCTGATGCTTCATATCCTTATCAAAATAACATACAATGCGCCCTTTATTCTTTTTAATCAAATCGTATTCTTCCTCACAGTAATCCCTAATGCCCACTTGCACCAGTTTTTTTAGCTCCTTAATCTTTAAGGCATTATAAAAAATTGAAGCGTGAGAAAATTCAAAACCCTCATAAGCCGCTCTTAAATCGGCATGAGCATCAATATGCAAAACACCAAAATCTCCGTGCTTAGCAGCAAGAGCTTGCAAATAACCAAGAGGGGTACTATGATCGCCACCAAGCAAAACAACTAATTTACCTTGCTTTAAAAAATGTGATGTACGCTCTTTTACCTCATTAACCATATTAAAACAGGCCTTGTTCACACTCTCCTGAATTTTTTTCATCTCTTTATTTTTATCGGGTGTTAAACCTGATGCTAATAAATCAATATATTTCTCAGCTTGTTTACGCAGCTTTAGGCTTTCGGCTTTCATTTTTTTAGGAACTTGTTCCATGGCTACGCCTAATTTCCAAGCATTGGGCAAAAAGGGATCAAATAAATCAACTTGTGCAGAGGCCTCAAAAACGGCCTCGGGCCCATTTACTGTTCCACCCCCATAACTAACGGTTACTTCCCAGGGCACAGGGACTACCACCACATTTGACTCTTCGGTTGTAAAAGGGAGGCCAAACAAATTAGCGTCTTTTTGTCCGATATTATTTGGATTGAAATTCTTGATTTTTTCTTTTAATGACATAACATTTACATTTTATTGGTTTATGAGTTAGAAGGTTGAGAAGGTATAGGAAATTCATAATTCATAATTTAAATTTTATTAAATATCTATGATTTACTCTAAATATTATTAACTAAGAATTCATACAATTCAATCATTGTTTTTATATCGTGTTTATGAACACGCTCGTCTGGACTGTGCACATGATCCTCGGGAGCTCCAATAAAACACCAATCCCAAGGAAACGATGTGCGCTGTAGTGCATTACCATCACTACCTCCGGCAGATTCAACTTCTAACTGATAATCGATTCCACTATTATTTGCTAATTCTATAATACGATTAACAAATTCTTTTCGGGGAAGGCCAGTATCACGCATAGAGATAACAACTCCTTTACCCGGATGAACACCATCGGTAACCCATGTTATATCACTAATTAAAGCTTTTGTAATCGCAAAATTTTCGTATAACCATTTACCGGCTACTTCAGCCGATCCACCACCAGTTTCTTCCCAGCAACTAAATACGATAGCGCCGTTTTCTATGGTTTCGCATAACTTTAAGGCTACATATAATCCCAACCGGTCATCCATGTAACAATTCTGCACATATTCCTCATCTTCTCTCCAATTGGGTTTAAAAGTTAAAGTGGTTCCGCGATCTATTTCTCGATCGAACTCATAGTACATCGATTTGTCCTCATTAACAATAAGCTTGCATTCGATAGGCCCTATTGAATCGTTACCCACTAAAGTATAACCGGTTTCTGCCCTTGGTCCGCCAATTTTAACCAATTGATTTCCATAACGAACCGTGAACCCAATTGAATCCTGATGCGCAAAAACAGCTACATTAGGTATTCCAAATACCAGAATTATAGTATCCTGAAAACCTGGTCCTTGGTATATTTTAGGCCTTACTTTCCAGTCATCCTTATTAACTTTAATATAGTTTAATAAGAAATCGGCAATAGGTCTTTCTGCGCCGGCCGGAGCATGAATATTTTGTAATTTTTTTAAAAGTTCCATATCATGATGTTTTAAGATACGATAAATTTATACCTTCTAATTTATTAAATAGTTCTAATACCTTATCGGCATAAGATTTTCTAACCGCAATTGTAAAATTACAATTAAGCTGCATTTGTTGATCGATTAATATCAACTCAAACTGCTTTATTATTCTCATTACTTCATTAGTTAAAATATAATCAAAGGAGATTTGATAATACTCCATAATCTGCTTTTCAATAATTTCTGCGTTTTGCAATGCATGTTTTGCAGCCTCCTTATATGCATTTATTAATCCGGATACCCCCAGTAAACTTCCCCCAAAATATCTGACCACTACAATCAGAACGTTAGTAACGCCAAACGACTTAAGCTGATTTAGGATAGGTTTACCGGCAGATCCATTTGGCTCTCCATCGTCGTTGGATCTGAAACCCTCTTGATGAGGACCAATAAAGTAGGCATAACACCAATGATTGGCAGCGGGATGTTCTTTCTTTAATTGAATAATAAATTCTTTAACTTCTTTTTCATTAGTTAAGGGATAGGCATAACCTATAAATTTACTTCCCCTGTCGCGAAATAAGCCCTCTGATGCAGTGTGAATGGTTTTATATGTATCATTAACAAAAAGCATTTAAGCAAAAGCAATTATAAAGATTGAAAATAAGGCTAACGCAATACCTATCCAATTAGTTTTAGAAAGCTTTTCTTTAAATATTAGAAATGCGGCAAAAGTTGAGATTGCCAGAATACCCATGTTATTTACAGGAAAGAAAACAGAGGGAAAAAATATCTTTTCGTTTAAACAACGAATAACAAAATACATTGAAAAATAATTAACGAAGCCAATTAAAACACCGGCAAATAATGAAGCTAACTGAATCCTTAATTTACCAATTGCCAAATTATAAAGGAAAGTTAATGTTCCAATTATTCCGGCAGTTCCAAAAATTACAGAAAGGAAGAGTGTAAAAGTATTATCATCTAAATAATAACGTTGAGCGTAATTAATACTACTATCAATTAACCCCGAACCGAAGAAGATTAACAAAGGGAAAATATAGAGTTTTTTATCTACCAATTGTTCTGGAGCACTTTTACTGTCTTTTTGTAAAGTTAAAAATACGGCTATTAGAGCCAGTATAAGTCCAAACACCTTTATTGCATTTAAGCTATCGCCATATAATATTACCGCCACCCCTACCGGAATTACGATAGACATTTTGTTGGCAACACCAGCAACGGTAATTCCTAATTTCTGAGTAGTAACCGATATAATATTTAGTATCAAGATAAAAACAAAGCCGAGCATAAAGGCAATTATAAACCAAGGCTGTTTCGGCAATTCAATTACAGGAATGTTAGCAGTTGAGGTAATAAAACCCATAGTAGCTGCCACGTAATAATTTGCCACAATAGCCTGAAAGGCATTTAGTTTTAAATTATCAAGCACCTTAAAGCTTATAGCCAGAAGCATACTCGACAGAATACTAAGAAGTATGTTTATCATCATTAAAAAAGATTAATAATTTATTATTATCCAAATTTATTTCTTCTAGCGGAGTTCCTGAAAAATTTGGGGCTGCAACACCCGAATTTAACATCACATTACTCTCCAGTTTTCTGATCTCATCCCACAATCCGTCATTAATAAAAGAAGTAAGTAACTGCCTTCCTCCTTCAATAATAACCGATTGAATTTTAAGCTCGAACAAAGCATCAAGTATAGTGGAAGTATTTTTATCACTTATCTTTTTAAACGTAATATTATTTTGCAACTCTTCCTTTTTATTATTTAAAACAATAGTTTCAGCATCTGAATTAAACAAATTAAGCGTGCCAGGTAATTCCAGATTAAAATCAACTACAATTCTTTTAGGATTTGGGCCATACACCAAACGAGATGTTAAAAGAGGATTATCAATAAGAGCCGTGTTTTTACCAATTAGAATAGCAGGCTCATGAGTACGCCAGAAATGATTAAGCATGTTAAAATAATCATTACTAATTTTACTTTGTTTCTCGCTCCAAATATAACCATCCGCACTTTGAGCCCATTTTAAAATAACATACGGTCTTTTCTTTTCAACCCAAGTAAAAAATCGTTTATTTAAAACCCTACCTTCTTTTTCCAAAACACCAGTAATAACTTCGATATTATGCTTTCTTAATAATTGAATGCCTTTACCCGATACTAATTCAAACGGATCCGTGTTACATATTACCACTTTAGGAATTTTACTTTCGATGATTAAATTAGCACATGGTGGTGTTTTACCGAAGTGCGAACAAGGCTCTAAATTAACATACAAAGTAGCCCGAGAAAGCAATGATTTATCTTTAACACTGTTTATAGCATTTACCTCCGCATGGGGCCCGCCATATTGCTGATGATAACCTTCGCCTATTATGTTGCCGTCACATACAATTACACATCCCACCAGTGGATTTGGAGCTACGTACCCAACACCATTAATGGCTAATTCAAAACATCGTTTTATATACGTACTGTTGGTATCCAATGGAGTTTATATGAAGTTTTCTTGATTGTATTAATTGTCCATAAACAGATATAAATCTTTATCAATCATACCTTGCAAAGATTCATTCTTTTCTTTACCAAAAACAAAATTTAACTGGCGGGTAGTTAATTTAATGGAAGGATATCCGGTAAACATTCTACAATAAAAGTAAGCGCCGCTATAATATTTATTTCGCAGCATCCACGCAGTATTAATGGTTCCTGAATAACGCTCTCTTAAAAATCCTGAATAGACTGTATAATCAGAAATTTTTTGTTGAAGTATTTCAAAGATCTGTTCTGCTTTTCGGGGCTTTTCTTTAAACTCCAATAAAGCATTTATATTTAAACGATGGATAGACGTTAATGCTTTCTCGAAATTTAGCAATCCGTCCGGATTAAAATAATTAGGATAATACTTTGCAAATCTTTTTAACAAGGAAATACCCATTGCATCACACAACGATTCATTAAACTCATAGGGTAAGTCTATGTTAATCTTTTGAACATATTGATGAGTGGCTTCATGAAAAATAATAAATGTAACCTCCTCATTATAATAACTTAATAAACGTAAATTAATTTTTGCTGATGAATTACCTGCTGTTCTGTATAAGTAGCTGACCTTTCCAGTTTCTTTTACTTTATCTAAAAATTGGAAAGCCTTTAAACTATCGTTATTAAAAAAGGTGAAATCTTTAAAACCTTCGGGTACTTTAAGCTTATCTTGTTCACTTAAATAAACATAATAATAAAGTGCGGTATCCAACGTTTTGTAATTTGAATAAAACTGAGCGGTATCAATTTTATAGTCGGTACTATCTGCAATAAACTTTTTGATATCGAAAATAAGCTGAAATTTATCCTCGTATACCTCCTGCGCGGATGTATTATTGATAATAAATAAACACAAAATCAAAAATGAAAATTCTTTTAGCATGCTTTTTAAAATCCTATAATAATTGTGTTCTAAATTATCTAATTGGAATATTTGTTTTAATTCCCTTTTTACTAAAACAAAAAACCCCGATTGCTCGGGGTTTATAATTTGGATTGATTTACACTACAATCTTTCAGCTTCAATTACATAATTATTTGGAGCAGAAAAAGCAGAATCAGTTCCACTTAATTTTAAAGCGTCTTTTTTATATTCATCAATTTTAAAATACAAGGTATCGTTATTCCATAAAAGTTTCAACTCTTCTTTTCCTTCAACAATATAACCAACCGGAATGTATTTATCCTGAGCAACATTCTCACTTACCTTAATTGTTAAAGCCATGTTACAATTGGCTTGATTAACATTTGGACAATCATCAAAACGCAAATCGATCCAATTTCCATTACCAACTAGCGCACTATCTTTACCCTTAATTGGCAAAACAATATTTTTTACAGACCATTTACCTTCTAGTTTTTCTGCAACACGTTGTTCTTTAGAAAACCTATTACAAGCTGTTAGGGCTATAGCACTTATAGCAAAAATTGAAAGTGATTTGATAAATTTCATGTACATAATTTATTTCTCACAAAAATAATGGAAATAATGAAAAATCAAAGCCCCTTATTGCTTTAATTACGGGCTTTAAACTCTTTTTTTCCTTTTTCTAAGAAATTGATATAGTTCTGTATATCAGGATTGTATGATTCCGGGCTTGTGAGATTATTTTCACTCTTATCCACCAAAACATAGTATGGTTGTGAGTTTGTTTGATATTTTTCGGTTTGAAAATTACTCCATTTATTCCCTATAGTTTTAATTTTTTTTCCGGTTGTAGCCGAAATAAACTGCTCGTTTGCAGGCAAATCAGTTTTATCGTCAACATACAACGACACCAATACATAATCGTTCTGTAAAATACCTAACACCCTTGGATCAGACCATACGTTGTCTTCCATTTTTCGGCAATTAACACAAGTTTTACCGGTAAAATCAATCATTAAAGGTTTGTTTACTTTCTTAGCATACTCAAGTGCTAACTGATAATCGTGAAAGCAGTTTAAACCGTGCGGACAATGATCAGGGTTGGTGCCTGGAATAGTTTCAGAATTTAGATCCGATTTGTTTCCTAATTTCCATCCTTCGTTATAGTGCAAAGGAGGCGGAAAACCACTTATTAACTTAAGTGGAGCTCCCCACATACCCGGAACCAAATAAACCACAAAACTAAAACTTACAATAGCCATCAATAGACGTGGAATTGACACGAAGGGCAAATCGCTATCGTGGGATAATTTTATTTTTCCTAACAAATAAAAACCCAGCAAAGCAAAAATTACCACCCAAAGGGCAATAAAAATCTCGCGGGTTAAAATACCCCAACCATAAGCTAAATCTACATTAGATAAGAACTTAAGAGCTAATGCTAATTCCAATAGGCCTAAAACAACTTTAACTGAGTTCAACCACCCTCCAGCTTTAGGCAAAGAATTTAACCAACCCGGAAACATTGCAAATAACCCGAAAGGAAGTGCCAGAGCAGAACTAAAACCAAACATGCCCATTAAAGGTCCCGCACTAGATCCATTAACGGCGGCCTCAACCAATAATGTTCCAATTATGGGTCCGGTACATGAAAATGAAACTAATGACAAGGTAAAAGCCATAAAAAAGATCCCAATAAACCCTCCCCTGTCCGATGCTGCATCCATTTTATTTACAAACGAGGCCGGAAGAACAATCTCAAAAGCCCCTAAAAAAGAAATAGCAAAAACTAATAAAATGATAAAGAAAATAAAATTAAATATCCCGTTAGATGCCAGTTCATTTAGGGCATCTGGTCCAAGGGCTTTGGTAATAATAAATCCTAGAACCGTATAAATAAAAATAATATTAAAGCTATAAAGTAGCGCATTACTTAATCCTTTTGCTTTGGTTTTGCTGCGTTTAGTAAAAAAAGCAACGGTCATGGGTATCATCGGAAACACGCAAGGCGTTAGTAAAGCTAAGAGTCCGCCCAAAAATCCGGCCCAAAAAATTCCCCAACCACTTCTCTCCTTTTGCGGAAGTTCAGAAACTATACTTGCGCTTAGTTTATCAACTTCAATAGTATCGGAATTTACAACCGGTTGCTGATTTTTAGAAGTATCGGCAGTGCTCTTTTCAATTACTGCAGAATTTACATCTTGCTTTTTAATTCCTTCATCAGGTGTATTAGAATCGGACGCTTTATCAGGCAAAACTCCTTTTACATTAATTTCAAATGTATTATCGAGCATCACGCATTGTGTACTGCAGGCCTGAAACTCTGCTAAAACATTTATTTTAAATTCTTTAGTTGATTTTATCTTTATATTCTGTGTAAAAAGGGCCTCTTTTTCAAAATACAATACATCCATCTGAAAACCCTCATCAAACTCCTTTTTGGGTTTTGCCTCTGATATATTTCCATCCAGCGCATACTGAGCGCTTGGGGTAAAAGTAAAGGAAGTTGGAAAAGGCCCATCACCCGGATTCATAGAGTATATATGCCATCCCTTATCAATTTTAGCCTTAAAAATTAAGGTTACCGAATTTTTTCCATTGTATTTAACTTCATGCGACCATTTAACGGGATTTAAAATCTGAGCACCTACAAATAAGGATGTTAAACAAAGGCAGAGAAAAGTATAAATTAATTTGAACATTTTAACCAATTTTCTTCTAATGTAACACAAACATAAGCTTTTAAGACAATAAAAGTAAAGCCGAATCCGCCTCATTTTGTTAAAGAATGTTTACAGCTAATACCAGAACGATTTAAAGCTTACAATAAACCTGCTTAGAGCCAATTTAAGGGGCTAAATGAAAAACGAAATAATAAGCACAAACCAAAATTATGATTCACTTTTATTCTAAATAAAAAGATAAAAAATAGCATGGCCTCATTAAATTAAACGAGTAATGATTTTGTAATGGACTGGTCATTATTTACCTTTTTAATTATTTATATAAAAATTGAGGTTATTAACACTTTTAATCTTAAATAAAGATTTGACAGAACGCTTTTTTACCTCTAAATTTGAACGTTAAAAATCAGTTTCAATGGATATTTTTGAAAAATTAAAAAACAATCGTGGGCCTCTAGGCCAACACTCAAAAGAATCACACGGATATTTTACATTCCCTAAACTTGAGGGCGATATCAGCAATCGCATGGTTTTTAGAGGGAAAGAACGTTTGGTGTGGAGCTTAAACAATTATTTAGGCTTAGCTAATCATCCCGAAGTTAGAAAAGCAGATGCAGAGTCTGCTGCCAAATTTGGATTAGGTCTGCCTATGGGAGCTCGAATGATGAGTGGTAATTCCGATTATCATGAGCAACTTGAAAGAGAATTGGCTGCGTTTGTTGGTAAGGAAGATTCCATTTTAGTAAACTTTGGATATCAAGCTATGGTTTCATGTATTGATGCATTGGTTGACCGTCATGATGTAATTGTATACGACAGCGAATCACATGCTTGTATTTTAGATGGAGTTAGATTACACATGGGAAAACGATTTGTATTTACCCACAATGATATTGACAGCTTTGAAAAACAAATGGAACGTGCCACTAAAATGACTGCCGAAACCGGTGGTGGAATTTTAGTAATTACCGAGGGTGTATTTGGTATGCGTGGCGATCAGGGTAAACTTAAAGAGATTGTTGAATTAAAGAAAAAATACAATTTCCGTTTGTTGGTTGATGATGCACATGGTTTGGGAACCATGGGTAAAACAGGCGCCGGAACCGGAGAACATCAAGGCGTTCAAGATGGTATTGATGTTTACTTCGGTACTTTCGCAAAATCTTTTGCCTTAATAGGAGGATTTATTGCAAGTACTGCAGATATTGTAGACTTTTTACGCTACAACATGCGTTCTCAGATTTTTGCTAAAGCCTTGCCAATGCCACTTGTTATAGGTGCTCTAAAACGCTTGGAATTAATGAGAACAAAACCAGAACTTAAAGATAAATTATGGGAAATAGTGGAGGCGTTGCAAACAGGTCTTAAAAATGCTGGATTTAACATTGGTGATACTAACTCTCCGGTTACTCCAGTATACCTAAACGGCAGTATCCCAGAGGCAACTAATTTAATTGTAGACCTGCGGGAAAATTACAATGTATTCTGCTCTATGGTAGTTTATCCTGTAATACCTAAAGGCATGATTATTTTACGTTTAATTCCAACTGCAGTTCACACCTTA
>JBIICS010000177.1:0-5036 GCA_044238735.1 Bacteroidia bacterium | reverse complement strand
ATCCCGAAATCACCATTTATAAAAGACCATAATAGCTTTATAGTCAGGACCGGCCTTCTAAAAATGCCCGTAACTTTTGTTTACTTTTTGCATCAAGTCAAAAAGTAAATCGGGGATTGGGGCAGAAGCCCCAATGACGAAATGAGTTTAAAATTATTATCAAAAAACTTAAAACTAAAAACTATAAACTATAAACTATAAACCATCCCTCACGTCCTTCCGGCGGAAGCCGGAATCTTAGTTATAGAAAGATTGAAGCTCATTAGCTGCAATGACATAAAAAAATACTCCCACTTGACTATTTAATTATTTTTTAAAACTCAATAAAAAATAATCAATAATGAACCCCGAACTATCAAACTATGAACTCTCGAACTATTAAATTTTAACTTTTTAACCTCTCAACATTCAAACAATATCTAACTAAATGATTAAAATAATATTTAAAAAATCTATTGAAATTTTAGGTTATAAAATAATTAGAAAAACAAGTATTAATAATGCGCCAGCAGCAATAGATAACAATTATGAGTTTTCGATGTTCGCAGCATTAAAGAGATGCATCGATAGAGGAATAAATATAAACACAGTAATTGATGTTGGAGCATCTGATGGTAGCTGGACAAGGGACTGTTTAAAGATTTTACCATCAGCAGATTATCTCCTTATTGAAGCACAGGAACCACACAAACTTGAATTGGATAATTTGAAAAAAGAAAATGATAAGGTAAACTATATTTTAGCAGCTGCAGGCAATAGAGATGGAGTAATTTACTTTGATAATAGTGGTTTGTTTGGTGGTTTGGCCTCTGAATCAAAGTTAGAGAGAAATTGTATTGAAGTGCCGGTTATTAGAATTGATAATGAAATACAAAAACAAAATATGGAGGGGCCTTATTTAATTAAGTTAGATACCCATGGATTTGAAGTTCCAATTATAGAAGGCGCATCAAATATTTTAGAACAAGCAGAGCTTGTAATTATTGAAACATATAATTATCAATTAACTAAAGATAGTTTGAAGTTTTATCAGATGTGTGAGTACATGGATAAAAAAGGATTTTACCCAATTGAAATGGTTGACTTCATGTTGCGTAAATACGATAATTCTTTCTGGCAAATGGATACTTTTTTTATTCGCAAAAACCGAAAAGAATTCAGCTATAACTCCTATGAGTAGTATCAAAACTGTACCTGAAATTCGATTCAAGAAATATCGCACTCCGAACTCAAAAAACTATCAATTAAGAGCCAATCAACAATGAATACCGAACTCTCAAATAACTGGACTGAAATCATAGAACCCAAAGGCAAGTGGTTCGATTTAAAACTAAAGGAAGTTTGGGAATACCGCGATCTCATCAGAATTTTTGTAAGGAGAGATGTTGTCTCCTCCTACAAACAAACAGTTTTAGGACCGGTTTGGTTTTTTCTGGGGCCTTTATTAACCGTAATATTATACAGTTTTGTTTTTGGCGATATCGCCAAAATACCCACCGACGGCATACCTGCCCCCTTGTTTTATCTGGCAGGCACCACTTTGTGGAATTATTTTGTAAATTGTTTTAGCGGCGCCTCCTCCACCTTTTTAGGCAATGCCTCGTTGTTTGGAAAAGTATATTTTCCGCGTTTGGTGGCTCCTTTATCCATGGTTATTTCCAATTTATTAAGGACCCTTATTCAGTTTACGATGTTTTTGGTGTTTTGGGGTTACTATTACTACTATGGTAAAGTGGATTTTACCATACACATGCTTTGGTTTCCCTATCTAATTTTATTAATGGCTTTATTGGCTTTAGGAATAGGAATAACCATTTCGGCTTTTACCACTAAGTACCGCGATTTTAATAACTTTATACCCATCGGTATTAATATTTTGATGTATATAAGTCCGGTAATTTACCCCACCTCCTTGGTACCGGAACGCTTCCAGGCATGGTTGTGGTTTAATCCACTGCAACACATCTTAAATTGCTTCCGTTTTGCATTTACCGGAGCCGGACAAATAGATATTGGGGGTATGTTGTACAGTTCTGTATTTACTCTTGGAGTTTTATTTACAGGTATTATTCTATTTAACAAGGTAGAACGTACCTTTATGGATACGGTTTAAAATTTAAAAAATGGCAGTTGTAATTAAAGCAGAAAATATCTCCAAACAATACCGTCTGGGTTATGTGGGTAGTGGCAGTATTAAAGATGATGCCAGAAGATGGTGGGCCCAATTAAGGGGTAAAGAAGATCCTTTGCTCACAGTTGGGGAAACTAACGACCGGAGTATCGTAGGAGAAACGGATTATGTTTGGGCCCTAAAAGATATAAACTTTGAAATAGAACAGGGCGACACGGTGGGCATTATTGGCCGTAACGGTGCAGGAAAAAGCACACTGCTTAAATTACTTTCAAAGGTTACAGCACCCACCACCGGAAATATAAAAGTTAGAGGACGAATCGCATCTTTACTGGAGGTGGGTACGGGCTTTCACGGAGAATTGACCGGCCGCGAAAATATTTATTTAAACGGGGCCATTATGGGTATGCGCAAACACGAAATTACCCGTAAGTTGGATGAAATTGTTGATTTTGCCGGAGTAGAAAGATACCTGGATACACCGGTTAAACGTTACTCTTCTGGAATGTATGTGCGTTTGGGTTTTGCAGTTGCAGCTCATTTAGAAAATGAAATTTTAATTGTTGATGAGGTGCTGGCAGTGGGGGATGCAGAGTTTCAAAAAAAGTGTTTGGGTAAAATGGGAGATGTAGCAAAAGGTGAAGGTAGGACGGTATTATTTGTGAGTCACAATTTAATAGCAGTTAGTGCTTTATGCAAATCATCATTGGTAATGTCAAATGGTGAATTAGTATTTAAAGGATTAATAAATGATGCAATACCATACTATATTAAACCTTCATCAAACAATAAAAGATTTGGAGATTTAGATGGTTATGATCGAACGGGTAATGCAAAAATTATTTTTGAAAAGGTGATTTTTTTTGATGAAAATATGAATGAAATAAATACACCTATTTCAGGCAAGAAAATGTTTATTGGTTTAAAATATATAGCTAACGGTGATCAAATAAATGGAGTAAAAATAGGTGTTGCAATAAATAATGAACGTTATGGTATACAATTAACTGTATTAGCTAATGAGGTTATAAATAATATTTTTGATCGCATACCCAAGAAAGGTGTTTTTCTGTGTGAAATTCCCAAACTTTCAATTGTTTCAGGTCAATATTATTTAAATTTATTTTGCAGTATTAATGATGTTGTGAGCGATTGGCTGGTTAATGTATGCCAATTTAATATTGAAGCAGGAGATTTTTACAATACAGGGAAAAATATGGATAATAGTCAATCTCAATTTTTAATGGAATATGCTTGGACAATTAAAGAAAATATTTAAACTGGCAATAGGGAATAAACCAACAAAAAATTTGACTGCAGAGCCAAATTTATTAAATCAAATCTATAGCCATGATTTAACAATTATAAATAAAAGTACATTAAAACTTAATGGAAAAATAATACCATGGTATACTTATCCAGCAATTGAATATTTAAATCAGTTTGACTTTAAAGGAAAGAAAATATTTGAATGGGGTAGCGGAAGCTCATCCTCTTTTTTTGCTGATAAAGGAGTTGATAAAGTCATTAGCATAGAACATGATGAATTATGGTATGAAAAAGTAAAATCTGAGTTAAAAAATAATCAAGAGCTGGTTTATTCTGACTTGAATGAATATCCAGTTCAAATCAAAAAATATTTAGAAAAATTTGATGTAATAATTATTGATGGCCAGCGAAGATATGATTGTTCTAAAGCGGCAATTGGAAAGTTGAAAGAGGGCGGCATGATTATTTTAGATAATTCAGATTGGTTCTATAAGTCCGCACAGTATCTTAAAGAAAAATTAGATCTAATTCAAGTTGATTTTCATGGATTCGGACCTATCAATAATTACACATGGACAACATCAGTACTTTTATCAAAAGAATTTAATTTTAAAACGCTTAATTCTAGACAGCCCGGAAATGCTGTTGGTGGTCTATTGCACGATGAATTAGATATTATTAAAAATGATGATCAATTATTTCATACAAAGAATAGCAAAGAAATTTCATTATGAATATTTTTAAAAAGTTTTGCAACAAATTTAACACAATTAGTAATAGTTCAATATTGGAGTGGGAACAGTTTAAAACTGTATCGTATTCTCAAGAAGGTGAAGATTTAATTTTGCTAAGGTATTTCGGAAATAAAGAATCTGGAGTTTTTGTAGATATTGGATCTCATCATCCTTTCCGGTTTTCCAATACATTTTCACTTTACCAACGTGGTTGGTCAGGAATTAACGTTGATGCAAATCCAGGTACGAAAGAATTATTTGATAAATTTAGACCTCGGGATACAAATGTTGAAATTGGAATTTCTAATAAAGAAACTGATTTAGAATATTTCAATTTCAAGGAATCGGCATTAAATACATTTTCAACCGAATTGGCAAATACATATATAAATGGGGGTTGGGAGTTAAAGAGTAAATTAATTATCCGTACCATTCCCCTAATACAATTATTTGAAAAATATATGAGCCAAGCATCATCTATTGATTTTTTAACTATGGATATTGAGGGTTTAGAACTTGAAGCTTTACAGTCTAATGATTGGTTAAAGTTTAGACCTAAATTATTACTTGTAGAAATTTTAAATTTCGAAATAGAACAATTTCAGACACAACCAATATTTGTTTTTTTAAAGAGCAAAGGTTATTCATTAACTGCTAAAACAAAGAATACAGTTTTTTTTGAAGACAACTTATCTAAGTAGTTTTTATGTGCGGCATTACGGCTTTCTATTCATATAATACCATCCAGCAACATCATCTTGATAAGTTGCATCTAGCTAATCATGAGATGATTTATCGTGGACCTGACGAACAAGATGTTTGGTTTCGAGATAATGTTGCTTTAGCACAGGTCAGATTATCTATTATTGGGATATCAAACGGACATCAACCTTTATTTAATG
>JBIICS010000213.1:0-3562 GCA_044238735.1 Bacteroidia bacterium | reverse complement strand
CTAAAGTTGGTAAACCTTATTACTGGCAAGTTGCTCTCCAGCAGAGCTCGCTTCCTCTTCAGGTTTACGGCTCCATATTAGTGTTTTTAATTTGAAAATCCACCAACTATTTTTTGCCACATTACCTTTTTTAATAATCCTATAAACCAACTTTTAAATTAATATTTGTTAATCCCTAAAACTCAGCATTCTTTGGAGTTCTAGGGAATGGAATAACGTCTCTAATATTATTCATGCCGGTAACAAATAAAACTAATCTCTCAAAACCCAATCCAAATCCGGCATGTGGCGCTGAACCGTATTTTCTGGTCTCTAAATACCACCAAAGCTCATGCTCACTCATGTTCATTTCTTCAATTCGTCTTTTTAATTTATCATAATCTTCTTCACGCTGAGAACCGCCTATAATCTCACCTATCCATGGAAACAAAATATCCATGGCTCTAACCGTTTTACCATCTTCGTTCTGCTTCATGTAAAAAGCTTTTATATCCTTTGGATAATTGATAACGATAACCGGTCCCTTAAAATGTTCTACTAAATAATTCTCGTGTTCTTTTTGTAAGTCGCTTCCCCAACTAGCTTTAAATTCAAACTTAATACTAGCATTTTCTAAAATTTCAATGGCCTCGGTGTATGTAATTCGTTTAAAAGCATTTTCCGTTACGCTTCTTAATCTGCTCAATAGCTCTTTATCATACATATTATTTAAAAACTCAAGATCATCAGCACAATGGTCTAAAGCATATTTTACCAAGTACCTTAGCATGTCTTCTGCTAAATCCATATTATCTTCTATGTCGTAAAAAGCCATTTCGGGTTCTATCATCCAAAATTCAGCCAAATGACGGGGTGTATTAGAATTTTCAGCTCTAAAGGTCGGACCAAATGTATATATGTTCCCCAAAGCCAATGCTGCCAATTCTCCGTTTAATTGTCCGCTAACCGTTAAATTGGTTTCTTTACCAAAAAAATCTTTTTCATAATCTATTTTACCTTCTTTAGTTTTAGGTAAATTAGTTAAATCAAGTGTAGTAACTCTAAACATTTCTCCTGCACCTTCTGCGTCAGCTCCGGTAATAATGGGAGTGTGTATATAATAAAATCCTTTATCATTAAAATATTTGTGAATTGCATAAGCCAAGGCATGTCTTATTCTTAATACCGCTCCAAAGGTATTGGTACGGGGCCTAAGATGTGCTATTTCTCTTAAAAACTCTAAAGTATGGCCTTTCTTTTGTAGAGGATATTTCTCACTATCTGCTGTGCCATATAATTCTATACTCTTGGCTTGTATTTCAACGCTTTGCCCCGACCCCTGAGAAGAAACTAACGTTCCGATGATAGCCACACACGATCCTGTTGTTACTAATTTTAAAGAGTCTTCACTAAAATTATTGAGGTCAAATACTGCTTGTATATTGTGAATTATGGAACCATCGTTTAAAGCAACGAAAGCTACATTTTTATTGCCTCTTTTAGTTCTTACCCATCCCTTAATTAATATTTCCTGGTTTAATAAAGAGCTTACATCGCCTTTTAATAAATCAACTATTTTACTTCTTTTCATACTTTTATTTTAATTACCTAATGCTAAATATTGTTTTTTAAAGAAACTTTCATAATCTGCAGGTTTATTCTCCTTCAGAAGAATTTGAAGATTGTCCTGTGTTAATACAAATTGAGTAATTCTGCTTATATCAATATTATTAAATACCTCTGCGTTATTTTTAATTGTATTGTAAAAATCCATTCCCTTTAATTTGTTATCAAAAGTTCTTACTAGTATTCCATTTGATTCACCAATGGCTATAGATGTAATGCCCAAATTTAACAGGCTATAAAAGGTATTGTTAAATTCATTTATTCTATTTGATAATATTGAACCTTCTTTGTATTCTTTTGGATAAAGCAGCATGTAATAATGGATTGTATCCTTAAAAATAAATGGAGAAACATTTATAACAGCTAAACTATCGTTATTAATTTCATTTGATGAAGTTGCAATGTTTTGATTACTTTTTTTATAAGTTGAAATAATAGACAATAAGTTTTGTGCCTCATTTCTAATGGGGTCTCCCGGATATTTAAGAACAATTTCTTTAAGCGATTTTTCTAAAGCTTCAATCCCCTCTATTTTTCCAATTGATAGCGCATGTAAATAATCGAATTTTGGAATTAAATAACTGTTCTGGTATAATTTCAATGCTTTATCGCACTCCTGTATTACTGATTTGTAATTACCCTGTTGGTAAGTAACGTATGCCTCTTCATAGAGCTTGGCAACCTTACTTTCGGGCGCATCTGCTGTAGCGTCGTAGTTAGGGTTATTAATTAATTGACTGTATTCGCTGTTAGGATCAGATTTTATTAAGAGTTCTTTGTATTTAGTAGCTTTAGCATTATTACCATCACTAAGATACAAGCGATAAAGCTGGTAGTAAATCGTTAATTTATCTGGATGCTGCGGAAATCTCTCTATTAAATTCTCAAATGCCTCTGCACCCTTCTCCTTATTATCAAGCTGTTGGGTATAAATAACGCCAAGGTTGTAATAAGCATCCGATAAACGTTTTTCACTTTCAGCTCTCGCAGAGTCGCCTTTCGGAATTTTAGATAAATATTGACCAGGCTCCTTAATCTTCTCTATTGCCAATTGATCCAGTTCTTCTTCACTTAAAGTAGGTTCTGCTTTTCCGGTATCATCAATACTAATAGCTATAGCCTTATTTATTCTTCTCCAATTATCCTCCAATTTTCTATTGCCCCATTTCTTGGTAAATTCATTTACTCCAAAACTCACAGTAGTTGAGTTATAAAAATACCAGGCACCCCCGCTCCCAAATGGATTTCCGGAATTGGAAGGGTTTGGACTATTAGCACTTTGCTCAGCTTTATCTGAGGCTTCTTTTGAGGCCTTCTTCATCGCATAATATTCTTTTATCTTCCTCTCCACCTCTTTTTGAATCATCTTCTCAACCTCCTTCTCACTCATCTTGCTTATTCGCTGTAAACTATCTTCAGTTTTAATTGTATCAATGTAGGCTACCAGCTTTCCTAAGTTATTTTTCTTGTTTTCAATAATGGAATAGCCACTAAACTCTTTAGGGAGGAAAGTTACTGCACTATCATAGTATTGTTGAGCATTAATGTAATTGGTCTGATTATAGAACATATCCGCCAACATAAGGCAGGATTTTCCCTTTTGCTTTTTGTTTCCTTTACTTTCCTTTATAGATGATTTTAGATATTCTTCAGCTTTTTCATTATCATTTTCCTTAATAGATATTTGAGCCAAGGTGTAAAGAATTTGATCTCTGTATTCTTCATTCTTACCATCTTTAGACATCGAAATCAACTCTCGCTTAACCGACTTAGCATTTTTAGAATTTCCCTCCATTACTCTTGCCTTATTTAAGCGAGCATAAAATGCCATTTCATATTTTGGATGAAGTTTAAGCACGGCCTCGTAATGATTTAATGCTTTTTTATTATCGCCTTGCTCTTGGTAAAGTTGCGCTAAAATATAGTTGTATCTGATTTTATTTTGCCTGTTTTTAGA
>JBIICS010000077.1:0-13376 GCA_044238735.1 Bacteroidia bacterium | reverse complement strand
TTCAAAGCCTTTCTAAGCCAGGGAATTGCTGGTTGAGGATTTTTTTGACGAAGATATAAATCAGCTTCAACCGCAGCCAGATCTTCTGCATATATTTTTTTTGGGAACTTTTTGTCAATTTTAATTTCATCAATCAAATCTTCGGACTCGCTTAGATTTCCGATTTCATTCAATGTTTTAATTTTCCATATTTTAGCCTCAAACCGCGTGGGTTCCTTTTTAAATTGCGAAGCCACATAATCGAAAGATTCAATTGCCAAAAAATAATCGTGTTTATATAAATGCGATTTTCCAATTAAGATGTAAGTCTCGTCAATCCACTTACAATATTCTTTCCCTTTAATTCTGATAGAGTGTCGCTCAATTACACTGGAACCTTTCTTGAATGCTTTGTCCATTTCAGGATGAATAGCCTTAGATTCATCCATGGTGCCATAATTAAAAAGAGGTAAAATTTTATCGTAATCTTCCTTTAAAGCAAGATTTAATTTTTTAACTCCTTCCTTATATGCTTCTTTACCATTAAACAACCCATTAAATCTGCTGGTTAGATTATGGTAATTCCTTGTAACAACGGTATTTTTTTTATTCGTGCAGGAATTAATCAACAAGAATCCAACAACAAAAATGCTGGCCAGGTTTAGCTTTTGGTATGTATTCTTAATTAATATCAAAATGATTTTCAGCTCAATTTTAATTTAATAACCCCCTTCATTTATTTACAATAAGCACTCTAATTTTATAAACTTAAACTAAACAGTTGCGATCACTTTCAATTCTATGGCAATTGGGGTGGGGAGACAATTAATCTCAATAGTAGTTCTGCAAGGAGGATTCTTAGCAAAATATTCAGCCCAAAGTTTATTGTAGGTTGAAAAATCATCTTTCATATTAGTTAAAAAAACGGTTACATCTACTATCTGGTCCCAACTACTTCCCGAATCCTCCAGGATGTATTTGATGTTTTGAAAAACACTGCGGCATTGCTTTTCTATATCGTATGAAACAATCTTACCATTCTCGTCGAGCTCAACTCCAGGTATTTTTTTAGTTCCTCTTTCGCGAGGACCAACTCCCGAAAGAAATAATAAATTACCAACTCTTTTAGCATGAGGATATAAGCCAACAGGCTCGGGAGCTTTAGATGAATGAATGTCTTTTTGATCCATTATTTATTTAATTTGGGGTTAATAATATCCTGTACAACAAAACTATTTGGAAAATCAATCTCAATTTCTTTTTGTAGCTTTTCAGCATCAAATCGAGATCGGCAGTCACCAACACGTATTTTAAAATTGGGTTGTTGGTATATTTCATAAGCCTCAACTTCAGAATACAGAGATAAAAATTTTGTTTTTATTTCTTTGGCAGCATCTCGATTAGCTCCAAAATGAATCTGAACTCGATACCCCTCTATTCCTTTTTTCTTTGTATTAAAGCTTTTGTTTTTTTCAATCAGCATTTCAATACGCTCATCTTGTATATATTTTACAGATCCCTTTTGTTGGGCAAAAAGTGTTTTAGTGGCAATAAGAATTAGTATATTTAAGATTAAACTTTTCATTTTAGTGCAAACTGCAAAAATAACACCTCAATTTGTTTTTACTTCATTTTTAAGTAAATAAATAAGCGCTTATTTAGAATCGTTTTAAATTATTTAGCTTTTTAAGAATTTTTAAAATTTACACGCTTAAACCACTGCAATCTGTTATTTTTGCAACGCTAAAAAGTATATTTTAAGTAAAGACTTTATGATGATATCTTTCCAAAAGCCCGGAAATACTCTTAAAAAGATATTTCTAGCTCTTTCGGTAGTTTTTCTCCACTCGTTTTCTGCAAACGCTGCCGATGGTGAAAAATTGTTTAAACAAAACTGTTCTTCGTGTCACGCTATTACCAATAAAAAGGTAGTTGGGCCTGGTTTAGAAGGTGTAGAAGATCGCTGGCCAGATAAGGCGATGCTGTATAAGTGGATCAAAAATTCACAAGAGGTTATTAAGAGTGGTTATCCCTATGCAGTTAAGATTTACGAAGAGAATGGTAAAGCCCAAATGACTGCATTCCCTAGTTTAGCTGATGCAGATATTGATGCGATATTAGGATACATTAAAAATCCTCCTAAAAAACAAGACGCTACAGCTGCTTCTGGCGATGCTGCTAAATCCGGCGATACAGGCTCAGCCAAGTTAAAAGATGATACCATTTACATCATCATGCTGGCATTGGTTCTCGTTTTCTTATTTTTAATTGGAATTTTAGGAAGTATTCGTAAATCGCTTACTAGGTTAGTAGCCGATAAAGATGGAAGCCCAACTCCAATTGAATATGGATATATTGAAGGCGCTAGAGTTTGGTGCAGGGCCAATAAAACATTAGTTGGATTCATTATTTTATTTTTTGTGGCTTATGCTGGTAAAGTTTCTTGGTATTGGATGAAAGATATAGGGGTGTATGAAGGGTACATGCCTGATCAACCTATTAAATATTCTCACAAATTACACGCTGGTAAAAATGCTATAGATTGTCGCTATTGCCATTACAGTGCCTACAAGGGTAAAGTTGCAGGAGTTCCATCTGCTAATGTTTGTATGAACTGTCATAAATATATTCAAGAAGGACCGCAATATGGAAAAACAGAAATTGCTAAAATCTACAATGCTTTAGATTACAATCCGGAAACCCAAGTATATGGGCCAAATAAAAAGCCAATAAAGTGGATTAGAGTTCACTCATTGCCTGATCATGTTTACTTTAATCACTCTCAACACGTGGTTGCTGGTCAAATTGAATGTCAGAAATGTCACGGTCCTATTCAGGAAATGGATACAGTTCGCCAATTTGCTCAATTAACAATGGGTTGGTGTATTAATTGCCACCGTGAAACTGAGGTGAAAATGGCCGGAAACGATTATTATACAGATTTACACAACAAGCTAAAAACCATGTACAAGGGTGAGAAAATCACAGTTGCTAAAATGGGCGGACTTGAATGTGCTAAATGTCATTATTAAAATTTTACATACTCTCAATATAGCTTAATATGAGCAATAAAAAATATTGGAAAAGCCTAGAAGATTACAATAACTCACCTGAGTTTGTAAAAGGTGCAATGAATGAGTTCGCCGAACCTATTCCGGTTGACGAATTTTTAGGTAATGAGAATTTAGATTCTACTAAAACTCCTCGTCGCGACTTTCTTAAATTTTTAGGATTTAGCGTTACAGCGGCCTCCTTAGCTGCTTGTGAGGCACCTGTAAGAAACGTTATTCCCTATCTAATTAAACCGGAAGAAATTAATCCCGGTATTCCAAATTACTACGCCTCCACTTTTTATGATGGTATGGATTATGCCTCTGTTTTAGTTAAGGCCCGCGATGGTAGACCTATTAAAATTGAAGGTAATAAACTATCCTCCTTAACCAACGGTGGAACTAACGCAAGAGTTCAGGCTTCTGTTTTAGGTCTTTATGATTCTTCAAGAGCTAAAGGACCTTTATCAAAAGATGCCGATGTTTCGTGGGAAAAAGTTGATGCTGATATTACCCAAAAATTGAGTGATATTGCTTCTAAAGGGGGGCAAATTAGAATTTTAACTAATACTGTTATTTCTCCTTCTACCAAACAAATTATTGCTGACTTTACAGCAAAATATCCAAGCACTAAGCATATACAATACGATTCAGTTTCTTATGCCGGTATTATTAAAGGTAATGAAATCTGTTTTGGCAAAGCTTCTGTACCATTTTATAATTTCGATAAAGCATCTGTTGTGGTAAGTTTTGGAGCTGATTTTTTAGGAAACTGGCTCGCACCTATTGAATTTACAAAAGGATATTCTAAGTCACGTCGCTTACTAAAAGGTACAAAACAAATGGCTCGTCATTATCAATTCGAGTCTAACCTTTCATTATCTGGTGCAAATGCAGACTATCGTTCAACTTTAATGCCTTCTCAATTGGGTGTTGCGGTTCTAAATTTATATAACGAGGTTGCCAAACTAACTGGTGGAACAGCACTATCATCAAAAACAACTGATGCAGATAAAAGAATTGCTCAGGCTGCAAAAGATTTAGTAGCGGCTAAAGGTAAGTCTATAGTGGTTTCTGGTGTTAACGATCCTAACGTACAATGCGTTGTAAATTGTATCAATGCCACGTTAGAAAATTATGGCTCAACGATTGATTTAGATAATCCTTTACATACAAAACAAGGACTTGACGCAGATGTAATTAACCTGATTCAGGAAATGAATTCAGGAAGCGTTTCAGCTCTTTTTGTAGCGGGAGTTAATCCTGCTTATTCATTACCGGCTTCATTAAAATTTGCCGATGCGGTTAAAAAAGTTTCATTAAAAGTAAGTTTAAATGATAGAGCAGATGAGACTTATAAAACCGGATTCGATTATTTAACACCAAGTAGTCATTATTTAGAGTCTTGGGGTGATGCAAATCCTCGTAAAGGAATTTATTCTCTTCAACAACCAACAATTAATCCGTTGTTTAAAACCCGTCAGCTTCAAGATTCATTGCTTAAATGGTCTGGTGCGGGTGTTGACTATTATGCATTCTTAACAGAATATTGGACAAAGAATATATTCCCTCTGCAAAACACAGAATCTAATTTAACTGCATTTTGGAACAAATCGCTTCATGATGGTGTTTTCGAATTAGCTTTAAGTGCACCTACCACCCTTACTTGTGGACCGGGTTGTGATATCAATGGAAAGGCTTCTGAGATTGTAAAATCTGCAACTGGTGCTTGGGAAGTTAGCTTTTATGTAAAAAATTCTATCGGTGATGGTAGTGGATCTAACAATCCATGGTTAATGGAAATGCCTGATCCTATTTCTAAAACTGTTTGGGACAACTATATAACTATGTCTCCAGCTCAAATGCAGGAATTAGGTTTAAGTACCAAACAAGGTTTAAATCAACTTGCCGACAGAGCAACCGTAACCATAAATGGGGTTTCCATTAATCTACCGGTTATTCCTCAGCCTGGACAAAAAGCAAATACTATTGGTATTGCACTTGGATATGGTAGAACAAATGCTGGAAAATCTGCAAATGGAATAGGCGTAAATGTATTTCCGGCCTTATCGGTAAATAATGGTTTTATCCAAACAACGGCAACCTCTACTAAACCTAATAAGGAAGGAGAATCTTATTTAGTGGCAACCACTCAAAGTCATCATACTATGATGGGTCGTCACATGATTAAAGAAGCTTCTTTTAATGAATGGTCTGCTAATCCTGCTGCCGGAAATCATGTAGAAACATTCTCTGTAATGGAGAATCATAAACATGTTGAAAAGCGCGCTTCTGAACTTGATTTATGGGCAACCAAAGATAAACCCGGACATCCTCGTCCAGGGCATTTTTGGGGAATGTCAATAGATTTAAATTCTTGTACTGGATGTGGTGCTTGCGTAGTAGCTTGTCAGTCAGAAAATAATGTATCCGTTGTAGGTAAAAAAGAGGTAAATAACAGTCGCGATATGCATTGGATTCGTATCGACCGTTATTATACTTCCGACATGACCAAAGAAAAGGCTCACGAAGAGGGTACTGGTTTAATTGATATGTATGCAAAAATGGAAATTCCTTCTGAAGATCCGAAGGTAACTTTCCAACCAGTTATGTGTATGCATTGTAACCATGCACCTTGCGAAACAGTTTGTCCGGTAGTTGCTACTACACATACAACTGAAGGTTTAAACTCTATGACCTACAACCGTTGTGTAGGTACTAAATATTGTGCAAATAACTGCCCTTATAAAGTTCGTCGTTTTAACTGGTTTAAATATTTTGATAATGCACAATTTGATTATCATTTAAATGATCAGCTAGGCAAAATGGTACTTAACCCGGATGTTACTGTTCGTTCTCGCGGGGTAATGGAAAAATGTTCAATGTGTGTTCAACGCATTCAGGAGGGCAAACTAAAAGCCAAGAAGGAGATGAGAAAACTTGCCGATGGTGAAATAAACACTGCTTGCGCTCAATCTTGTCCAGCTGATGCAATCACTTTTGGTGACCACAACAATTCGGAGAGTAAACTTGTTGAAATAAAAAAAGACGAAAGAGCATATCTTCTTTTAGAGGAAATAGATACACAACCTTCCATCTTCTTCTTAACTAAAATCAGAAACACTGAAGAAGCAATTGCTGGAGCACATGAAGAGCATGGTTCTAAAAAAGAAGGTGGTCACGAGGGTGGTCATGGAGAACAGAAAAAAGAAGAAAAAGCAGAGGCATAATAACACTCAAAACTTTTAAAAATAATTATGGTTCACGAAGCAGCGATAAGAAAGCCTTTAATTCTTGGAGATAAAACTTACCAAGATATAACCAATGATATTTGCAAACCGATAGAGCAAAAACCAACTAAGGCATGGTGGATAGCATTTTCATTTGCAGCAGCCGGTTTCCTATGGTGGATTACCAGCGTATCTTACACTGTTGGTGTAGGTTTAGGTGCCTGGGGTATTAATAACGTAATCGATTGGGGTTGGGATATCACCAATTTCGTTTGGTGGGTAGGTATTGGTCACGCGGGCACATTAATTTCAGCGGTTCTATTACTTTTTCGTCAGAAATGGCGTTTATCCATAAACCGTGCAGCAGAAGCGATGACGATTTTTGCGGTAGTTTGTGCAGCGTCCTTCTTATTAACGCACATTGGTCGTCCTTGGTTACCTTACTGGTTACTTCCGCTTCCAAACCAATTTGGTTCTCTATGGGTTAACTTTAACTCTCCTTTAATTTGGGATACATTTGCGGTATCTACTTATGCGTCTGTTTCGATAGTTTTTTGGTATACTGGATTAATTCCTGACTTTGCTGCCATTCGCGATCGCCAACCTAAAGATAGCTGGAGATATGGTTTTTATAAAACTCTTTCATTTGGCTGGTATGGGACAGCCAAAAACTGGCAACGTTTTGAAGAGGTTTCGTTGGTGCTTGCAGGGATGTCTACGCCTCTTGTATTGTCAGTTCATACCATCGTATCTTTTGACTTTGCTACTTCAGTAATTCCAGGTTGGCACACCACCATATTTCCTCCCTATTTCGTTGCGGGTGCAATTTTCTCTGGTTTTGCAATGGTTCAAACATTATTAATTATTACCCGCAAAATTTTAAACTTACAAGCTTATATAACTGTTTATCATATAGACATGATGAATCGTATTATATTGGTAACGGGTTCAATTGTAGGTATAGCCTACATTACCGAGTTTTTCATTGCTTGGTATTCGGGTGTTGAATATGAGTCGTATTGTTTTATAAATCGTGCAACAGGTCCCTATTGGTGGGCGTATTGGAGTATGATGTCTTGTAACGTATTCTCTCCGCAGTTCTTTTGGAGCGAAAAATTAAGAACCAACATCGCCTTTACATTCGTACTATCCATCTTTGTTAACATCGGAATGTGGTTCGAGCGTTTCGTTATTATCGTTTCATCGTTGCATCGTGCTTACATTCCTGCTGAATGGTCAATGTACTCTCCAACATGGGTTGAGGTTGGTATTTATATTGGTTCAATTGGATTGTTTTTTACATTATTCTTATTATTTGCTAAATTCTTCCCTGTAATTGCTATGTCTGAACTTAAGACTATTGTAAAATCTTCTTCTACGCAGGCACACAGAGAGGCAAGAAAACATGCACATGATCATGGACATCATAACGCTCATTAATAAATTAGAAATTTAAGTTATGGCTAAAGAAATATTTGCAATTTTTGGTGATGATGAAGTTTTACTTCATAACATCAAAGCGATTAAACAAAAAGGGGTAAAAATTAAGGATGTTATTTCTCCTTATCCAGTTCATGGATTGGATCATGCATTAGGATTAAAACCGTCTCGTATCTCCATTTGCTCTTTCATTTATGGTGCAACAGGTTTAAGCCTGGCCATTTTAATGACATGCTACATGAATATATCGGATTGGCCAATGGATTTTGGTGGTAAACCTAGTTTTGCATTTTATAAAAATGTACCTGCCTTTGTTCCTATCTTATTTGAATCTACTGTGTTTTGTGCAGCACATGGCATGGTTTTAACTTTTTTCTTAAGGAGTAAGTTAATTCCGGGTAAAGCTCCATTTGTGCCCGATGCTCGTCAAAGTGATGATAAGCATATTATGCATGTTGTTGTTAAAGATGATACAAAGGAAGAAGAAGTTAAAAGCATACTCTTAAGTCATGGAGCTGAAGAGGTAAAATATTATGGTCAATAATTATTCAGTAGGTCTATGTTTAACAAAATGAATAATAAAAAAATATTAAGTTTAATGGTTGTCGGCACTATGTTTTCAGTAGTTGCGTGTAAAAATGATCCATTAAGCCCCGGATTGGAATATATGCCGGATATGTATAGATCAGTTGCATATGAAACATACGACAGAAACCCTAATGTTCCTGATAGTATGTCTGCTCAAAGTGCGCCATCCAATACAATACCTCGTGGTTTTCAACCTTATGCATATCCCAATACACCTGAAGGTTATGAAGCCGCAGGAGCAAATTTAGTTGGCCCGGAAGTTGATGAAAAAATGGAAAATGAAGGCAAAGAACTTTATACTAAAATGTGTAAACATTGCCATGGCGAAAAAGGAGACGGTGCTGGTACCATAAAAGTAAATGGTGAGCCATTTCCTGTTCCATCCTATTATGATGCAGCGCACATTAACTTACCAGATGGTAAAATGTTTCATACACTTACCTATGGTAAAGGTCTAATGGGCGGTCATGCTTCTCAGCTTTCTAAAGATGAAAGATGGAAATTGGTAGCTTATGTTAACAAGCTTCAAAGAGATAATACAGCGGGAGCTCCTTCTTCAGCTGCTCCAGCAGATTCAACTAAAAAGTAATATTTATAAGTTAGAAAATTAGAAATTATGCAATTCGAATTTACCAGTAAATATAAAATTCCAGCCATAGTACTTATGGTTTTAGGTGGGATTCCAATTGGGGTGAGTTTTGCCAGCGGTGATGTTACACGTTCTTTATGGCAATAGCACTGGCTGCTACCTTCTTTTTGGCAGTTCAATTTGTAGCCGAAGTTGGGTGGAGTGTAGTTATTAAACGTGTACTAATGAGTTTTGGCCGTTATTTAATTCCATCCACTATTTTCATGGTTCTAATATTCGTATTTGGACATCACTATATTTATCACTGGACCCACGAAGGTTTAACAGATCCCAATAGTGAACACTACGATTCAATTATAGCCGGAAAATCAGGGTATTTAAATGTCCCTTTCTATACTATTCGTTTAATTTGTTACGCACTAATTTGGTCGGGATTTGCATTCTTAATGCGTAAATGGTCATTGCAAGAGGACGAATTGGGAGGACTGGTTAAATACAATAAAATGACTAAATACTCCGCTGTTTTTCTTGTATTATACGGTGTTACTTCCTCAACCTCTGCTTGGGATGTAATTATGTCTATTGATGCTCACTGGTTTTCAACCCTATTTGGGTGGTACACTTTTGCAAGTTTATTTGTTACAGGATTGTCTATGATTGCACTGGTAACTATTCATCTAAAACGAAAAGGGTATTTACCTAATGTTAATCAGAATCATATTCACGATTTAGGAAAATTTATGTTTGCATTCTCAATTTTTTGGACTTACCTGTATTTCTCTCAATTTATGTTATACTGGTATGCAAATATTCCTGAAGAGGTTACTTACTTTATTTTCCGCCAAGATCACTACAGAATATTTTTTATTGGAATGTTGGCAATTAATTTTGGGGCACCTTTCCTTATTTTAATGACTCGTAACGCTAAACGATTAGAAAATTACGTTGTTGTAGCTGCAATTCTAATTATTATCGGACACTGGTTTGACTTCTTCATGATGATTATGCCCGGTACAGTTGGTGAGCACTGGCATTTAGGAATCACTGAAATTGGAACTTCATTGTTCTTCTTAGGTTTATTTTTGTATATGTTATTTTCCACACTTTCTAAAACACCATTGGTGCCTAAAAATCACCCAATGTTAGATGAAAGTGTTCATTTTCATGTTTAATTAATTAGATAAATAAAAAGATATGAAATTATTACTGATAGTTGCAATAGTCTTATTCATCATTGTATTAATAAGATTATCCGGAGTTGTTGAATTAGCCAATAAACTTCGTGGTGGTGTTAACGATTTTGCCACCGAAAAAGATAACAAAACAAACGGAACATTAATGATGTTATTCATTCTGTCCTTTTTTGTTTTTATTGTATGGCAAATTAAATCCTACAGTAAATTATTATTGCCTGAAGCAGCGTCTGAACATGGAAAAGAAATCGATTGGTTAATGGATGTTAACATGATCTTAATTTTTATTCCTTTTGTTATAACCCATTTGTTTTTAGCTTATTTTGCATTTAAATATGCTGGGAAGGACAATTCTAAAGCATTTTTCTTTTCTCATTCCAATAAATTAGAGATGATTTGGACTATTGTACCAGCTGCAGTTTTAACTTTCATAATTTCTTATGGATTAAAAAGTTGGAACGAAATTACTTCTAAGGCTCCCGAAGATGCAACAGTAATTGAATTGTATGCTAAACAATTTGATTGGACTGCACGTTATAGTGGTAAAGACAATAAATTGGGTGAAGCTAGCTATCGTTTAATTGAAGGTGCAAATGAATTAGGAGTTAACATGAATGATGGTGCAGCTTCGGATGATTATATGGTTAAGGGGGAAATACATTTACCGGTAGGTAAAATGGTTTCGTTTAAGTTTCGTTCGAGAGATGTAATTCATTCTGCTTATTTTCCTCACTTCCGCGCCCAAATGAATTGTGTTCCTGGTATGGTAACGATGTTCCATTTTAAGCCCACCATTACTTCAGCAGAAATGCGTAAAAAAACCGGAAATGAAAAATTTGATTACATTCTTTTATGTAACAAGATTTGCGGTGCCGCTCATTACAATATGCAAATGAATATTATTGTTGAAACCGAGGAGGAATATAATAAATGGGTTAAGGAACAAAAAACATTAGCCGAAACATTAAAGTCAGCAGATGCACCTAAAGATGGGAATACTGTTGCCTCTGATTCTGCAACGGTTAAAGCTCCTGAAGCTAAAACGGATTCAGCAACTAAGGTTGCGATGAAATAAATTAAAACTTAGTTTAAAAATATAAATTTAGAGATATGGGAAACGATATGCATGCTCACAACCACGATGCACACGCAGCTCACAGTCACGATCATCACGATGATCATCATGGCCATGACCACCACGATCACGATCATGAAGATCAACACTGGTTGGAGAAATGGGTGTTTAGCACCGACCACAAAATGATTTCTAAGCAGTTTTTGGTTACTGCAATTGTAATGGCTGTAATCGGAATGATAATGTCGATTTTATTCCGTTTACAATTAGCATGGCCAGGCAAAGGTTTTGCCTTTATGAATTTCTTCTTGGGAGATAAATGGGCTCCGAATGGAGTTTTAGATCCTAATATGTATCTTGCACTTGTTACTATACATGGTACCATCATGGTATTTATGGTATTAACCGGTGGTTTAAGTGGGACATTTAGTAATCTATTAATTCCACTTCAGATCGGTGCTCGCGATATGGCTTCCGGTTTCTTAAACATGTTGTCCTATTGGTTCTTCTTTGCTTCCTCATTAATTATGTTTCTTTCCTTGTTTGTTGAAACAGGGCCTGCTTCTGCTGGTTGGACCGTATACCCTCCCCTTAGCGCTCTTCCTCAAGCAATACCCGGATCTGGCTTAGGTATGACTTTATGGTTGGTTTCCATGTCTTTATTTATCATTTCTGCATTATTGGGTGGTTTAAATTACATCATTACAGTAATTAACTTACGCACACGTGGAATGACTATGACCAGAATGCCTTTAACCATTTGGGCATTTTTAATTACAGCTGTTTTAGGGGTTTTATCTTTCCCAGTGTTATTTTCAGCTGCATTACTATTAATTTTTGATAGATCATTTGGAACCAGCTTCTATTTGTCAGATATATACATAAGTGGTCAGGCACTTGAACAAACGGGTGGTTCACCTATTTTATTCCAACACTTGTTTTGGTTTCTAGGACATCCCGAGGTTTACATTATTATTTTACCCGCTTTAGGTATTACTTCTGAGGTTATTTCGGTTAACTCTCGTAAACCAATTTTCGGATATCGCGCCATGATAGTTTCTATTTTGGCTATTGCTTTCTTATCGTTTATAGTTTGGGGTCACCACATGTATATCACGGGTATGAATCCATTTTTAGGATCTGTATTCGTTTTTACAACTTTATTAATTGCTATTCCATCTGCGGTTAAAGCATTTAACTATATAACTACGCTTTGGAAAGCTAATATTCAATACACTCCTGCTATGCTTTTTGCAGTAGGTATGGTTTCTACTTTTATTACGGGTGGTCTAACTGGTATTATTTTAGCTGACTCTGCATTGGATATAAACGTACATGACACTTATTTTGTGGTTGCTCACTTCCACATTGTAATGGGGGTTTCTGCAATATTTGCTATGTTGGCAGGAGTTTATCATTGGTTCCCTCGTATGTATGGTAAAATGATGAATAAACAATTAGGCTATGTTCATTTTTGGGCTACATTTGTCTCTGTTTATGGCGTGTTTTTCCCCATGCACTTTTTAGGTCTGGCTGGTGTACCGCGTCGTTACTACACCAACGAGGCATTCTCACTTTTTGAAGGACTTCAGGATATAAATGTTTTTGTTACCATATTTGTTATTATTGGTGCGCTTGCTCAATGTCTTTTCTTGTTTAATTTCTTCTTCTCTATTTTTAAAGGTGCTAAGGCCCCACAAAATCCATGGAAATCTAATACTTTAGAATGGACAGCCCCTGTAGAACATATTCATGGAAACTGGCCAGGACCACTTCCTGTTGTAGAGCGTTGGCCTTATGACTATAGCCGTCCGGATATGGAGGAAGATTTTGTGCTTCAAACGGTACCTTTAAGTGAAAAAGAAAAAGAGTTTGACAAAAATCATTAATAATTAAGCCACCTAAAAGGTGGCTTTTTAATTAAAGTACATTTTATACATTATGCTTTTTAATGCCGTTTAAATATAATACTGAGTGTACAGAATAATTAGTTACTGTTTAGTCTTTTCTCTATGGTTTGTTTTTAATACCAATTGTCTATTTGCACAAACTTCTCAATTTACAGACTCAATTGCACAGAGCCTAAAAGAGAAGGTTTATTTTACAGCAGATTGGGGCAGCAGAAACTCCTTTATTGCAAACAGGCGTGCACAAATGACTGGTTATAGCATTGGAGTTGATTTTGGTAAAAATTTAACGATTGGGGGGGGGATTAATTTATTAAGCAGTCCG
>JBIICS010000176.1:0-5079 GCA_044238735.1 Bacteroidia bacterium | reverse complement strand
CCTGATTCTTTTTTACAGTACTGCGGTTAATTACCCCAAGTTTAGTTAAGTGAGCGGGAATAGTTATTTCTGCGGGGCGCATTACATCTAAAAATACCGAACGACTGCACGATTGAAGTATTAATGTGGCGAACAAAGTAATTATAATATTGTTTTTCATTGTTTTAAACAATTTAGTGAAGCTACAAATTACCAAAAAATTCCCATAACAAAACTTAGTTTTATATTTGTACACTTTGAAAATAATTAATTGCATAGCCCTTATTTTAATATCACTTTATGGATATACAAAAGATGTACCAGTTGTGAAATCTATAAGGGCTATAAAAACGGAAGTCATAATTAAGATTGATGGGGAATTAAGTGAGGAAGTATGGAATAGAGCGGAGAAGGCGAAAGATTTTTTTCAAAATTTTCCTTATGATACAAGCCTTGCCTTCTCTAAAACAGAAGCAATGGTTTTATTTGATGATGACTATTTATATATTGGGGCAAAGTGTTACGACACCATTAGTAATTGCGATTTTGTTATTACCTCACTTAAGCGGGATTGGTCATATCCTGTGAGTGATGCTTTTGTGGTTACTATAGATCCATTTAATGATAAAACGAATGGTTTTAGCTTTGGCGTAAATCCGGCCGGTGTGCAGCGCGAAGGTTTGGTTGCATTTGGTGGCGGACAAGGCGTAAGTACAGATTGGGATAATAAATGGTTTAGTGAAGTTAAATGTTCTAAAGGTTTTTGGAGTATTGAAATGGCTATCCCTTTTAAGACTTTACGTTTTAAACCCGGAATAGGGGAGTGGGGTATTAACTTTTCACGAAATGATTTGAAACGCAACGAAAATTCTTGCTGGAGCCAAGTTCCCCGTCAATTTAATATCAGTACTCTGGGTTATGCCGGAAAGCTAATTTGGGACACACCTCCTCAAAAAGTAGGTACTAATATTTCTATAATACCCTATATTACATCAGGTGCAAGTGCCGATTATACTAAATCGCAAAACGTTAGTGCTGTATATAATGCCGGCCTAGATGCTAAAGTGGCTGTAAGTTCATCTTTAAATCTCGACTTAACCGTAAATCCCGATTTTTCTCAGGTAGAGGTAGATCGTCAGCAAACCAATCTCACTAGATTCAGTTTATTCTTTCCCGAGCGTAGAAATTTCTTCATAGAAAACAGCGACTTGTTTGCCAGGTATGGGTTTAGTACTATCCGGCCATTTTTTAGCAGACGAATCGGATTAGAATCGGGTAGGGTGATTCCAATTATTGGTGGTGCTCGATTAAGCGGAAAAATTAATCAGAACTGGAGAATAGGAATAATGAACATCCAAACTAAAGCGTATAATGATCAATCTTTTTCTATGGACGCTCAAAACTATGCTGTACTTGCTTTGCAACGACAAGTAAATATAAAAAGTAATATTGCTATTATAGCCGTTAACAGGCAAGCGCTGGTGCAAAATAAATTTTCACCTAATAATTACAACCGAGTTTTAGGTATAGATTATAATCATATCTCTGCCAATAATAAATTGATGGGTAAAATATTTTATCATCATGCTTTTAATCCAAAATTTAGCAGGGAGGCATACGCTCATGCAATATGGGCCGATTACAACGAGCGAAATTTTCAATTGCAATATAATCATGAGATTGTTGGTACAGATTACATTGCTGATGTTGGCTTCGTTCCACGTTTATATAATTTCGATCCTTTAACTAACCGAACAGTAACAATTGGTTTTATAAGAATGGAACATTTGGCTAATTATAAATTTTTCCCAAAAAACAGTATTATCAATAATCATGGGCCGGGTATATTCTTTAATCAGTATTCAAAATTAAATTTAGATGTTAATGATAAATTGCTTAACCCAAGTTATCAGTTTACATTTCAAAATCAATCCCTTTTGCGTACAAACTTTAATATGCTTTTTACCAAGCTTTATTTTAATACCGATATAACGCAATCTGGCAGTAAAACACTTTTAGCAGCCGGTAGTTATTTTTATAATAATGCTTCCGTTGAATATATTTCCTCTCCTATAAAAAAGCTAAATGGGAGCATGGCTGTTACATACGGAGAGTTTTACAATGGGAATATAACCAGTTTAAATACCACTTTAAACTATCGTTTGCAACCATTCGGAAATTTTAGTTTCAATCATTCTTATAACCTTATTAAAATGCCCAACGGTTATAATTCAGCTGTTTTAAACCTTATTGGTGCCCGTATCGAACTAACATTTACCCGAAGTTTATTTTTAACTACTTTCTTTCAATACAATACTCAAATTAACAACATAAATATTAATACCCGTCTTCAATGGCGCTTTAAGCCTATGAGTGATTTATATTTGGTTTATAGCGATAATTACGATCCTATAAACTTTAAAGTAAAAAATCGCGCACTTGTTTTAAAATTTGTGTATTGGTTTAGCCTTTAGTTTAATGAAGGTCGTTTGTAATTTGGTTAACGCACTCCTCAGCCAGTTTAGATTGAATGTGAAATAGTACTTCCTTATTCATGTCTTTTTGAAAATTTACTTCCAATTTGCTCCTGTAGTGTTTTATTAAAACACCCTGATAGTCATAAACAGAGTAATGAAGAACAAATCTCGTTTTATTTCTGAAGTCGAAATTTAGAGCCCAAAGATTGTTAATTCGATATTTAGAAAATACGACCAATCCTTTGGTGCCAATGTTTCCAGGGTTGTTAGCAATAACTTGGTAAGGGTTTAGATAAAAGATCTTAGTTTTTAATTGTTCTCTCCTAAGAAAATTAAGAAACGAAACTGATGAAGGGGGTTTACGTTCGCTATTATTTACTGTAACTTTCTTCTGCTTTAGTTTTGATTTATTTAGGATATCGGTTTGCTCATTGGTTAATCCGATGTATTCGATTTTAATTGAAGATTTTTTAAAATGATCAGCTAATTTTTTATTTAAATCGAAAATTAAACTGTCTCTCGAAATTTTATGGGCTTTAAAATATTTTTTAGGTTTTTGATCAGCTATAAAATTCTTTTTGTAAACACTTAAAACTTTAAGTTCCTGCGATTTTAACGAAAATTGAATAAGAAATAAAAAAGAGAAAAGTAAAAAAGAATGGCGCATACTTAAATTTCATTTAGATAGTTAAAATAACCATCATTAAATTCCAACAGGGAATGTAATTTAAAATCTGCAATATCAAATTTTGTTTGATGCCAAGTATTAAATGCCGGAACAACGGTAGTTTTCATTCGGGCTGCTTTAGCCGATATTAATCCATTAAAAGAATCTTCAAACACCAAACATTCGGTAGGAGTTACACTCAATTGTTTGGCTGTGCTTAAGTATATGCATGGATGTGGTTTGCCGTACTCCTCAAACTGCGCAGAATGTATAATTTTAAAATATTTTTTAATTTCAAATTTCGTAGCCACTAAATCAATAATTTTTAAAGGGCTTGAGGAGGCAATCGCAAGTTTTAGATTTTTGGTTTGTAAATACTCTAAAATTTCAATTACACCTTCCATTAAATGCCCTTTTTCACAAATTAGTTTCTCTACACCGCTTAATACAAGTTGTTCAACTTCTTTAAGACTTTTTAATGGCCAGGGTTTTTGTTGATACCAATGCTTAACTACTTCATCAATTCTAAGTCCCATTACCGATTCAAAGTCACTCTCTGTTAAGTTGAGCCCTAATTCAGAAAATACGGCCGTTTCGGATTCTCTCCAAAAAGGTTCCGAATCAATCAGCAGGCCATCCATATCAAAGATTACAGCTTTAATCACACCATAAAAGTAATAAAAATGTGTATAACTTGATTTTTACAAGATAAATACCATCCTTTTTAATGGAAAATCTACATTTTAGTTACTATTTTTAGAAGGTTGAAACTATATCTTTCCATAATTGTCATCGTTCTGTCTTCATTTGTATTGTTGGCTCAGGAAAACGTACGTTTTTATAAGATAAACGTTAATCAGGGTCTTTCACAGAGTGTGGTTACAGGAATTTTACAGGATAAGAAAGGGTTTTTTTGGTTTGCTACCCAAAGTGGTTTAAACCGTTACGATGGATATAGAATTAAAAATTATTATTATGACCCTCGAGATACCAATACGTTATCAGACAGTAAAATAAATTGTTTGGCCGAAGATGCCGATGGTATTCTTTGGATAGGCACTCCAAACGGATTAAACTCCTACAATCCCTTAATAGGTAATTTTAAACGATACAAGTTTCGATTGTTTGATTCGAATTCTATAAGCGACAATTTTATTGGCGATATAGAAGTAGATAAAAATAATAAAGTATGGGTTTTAACTAAACGCGGGTTAAACAAGATTGATAAGCAAAAGGGTGTCACTACCCGTTATTACTTTCCTCCAGAATTGGCAGATAAATTTAATAATGTAAACGATTTATTTATAGATGGTGAAGGTTTGTTTTGGATGGCAGCAGATAAAGCTGTTTTTATTTGCTTTAACCCCGTTAGCAAGGAGTTTAGTTATTTTAAATACAAGAATGCATTTTCAGAAATTGCTTCTGTTAATCAGATTGTTCAGTATAATAAAGATTATTTGTTAATTGCAACAGAGGATGGCTTAAGGTTCTTCAATAAACGGATATTGCAATTTGAATATCCCAATAATTATGAATTATCCGAGCATTACATAAGTAAAAAGCCCATAAGTAAAATTTTAAAAGAAAGCGACGGTGTTTTCTGGATGGGGGTCCATACCGGAAATAGCCTTTACGAAATAAACCGATTAGACATTCTCAGAAACAATTTAAAAGTATTTAAGGGCGATGATAAGGATCCTTTTGCTTTTTCTAACGAGGGAATATACTCTATGTATCGAGATAATTTTGGAGTTTTTTGGATTGGATCTTATGGAAAGAGTATCAATTATTTTAATCCCTATCAGTTAAAGTTTAAGCAGGTAACCAAACATCTTTTAAATCCAAAATGGCTTCACAATGAGTATGTATTTGCTTTTCTGGAAACAAAGGATGGATTGTGGTTAGGGACCAGTGGAGGAACTTTTTATTTTTATAATAACAAAACTCGCCTGTATG
>JBIICS010000175.1:0-5093 GCA_044238735.1 Bacteroidia bacterium | reverse complement strand
TTGGTAAACCTTATTACTGGCAAGTTGCTCTCCAGCAGAGCTCGCTTCCTCTTCAGGTTTACGGCTCCATATTAGTGTTTTTAATTTGAAAATCCACCAACTATTTTTTGCCACATTACCTTTTTTCATTTAATTAACGATTTAGATTTATATTATTCTTAAAGTTAAAAATGGAATTTCCATTACTTTTAAATATAATCGAAGAACATTCGCTAAATCTTATACCCAACCTCTAAATTTATAATACAAATAGGCGGTAAATTCCCTATAGACCAATATTTGGTATTTTAAATGATTCCAGAATTGATATCTTAATTGAATCTTATTGCCTATTTTAATATTGTTTTTTCTTCCACCTAATAAATTATCGTCGTATACCAAATCAGCATCTATTTGATGTTCAAAACAAGGTTCTCCTCCAATAGTTAAAAAGTTTAGTTTTTTAAAACATTCAATACTTCTGTACATGTGTTCCGGTGAGGTAATAATAACCACCTTTTTATTTAATAATTCCGGAAATTTTTTTGCAAGTTGAAGGGCTTGCTCGCGTGTATTTTTTCCATTCTTTTCGGCAAAAATCCTGGTTGAATCAATTCCATTGTTTATAATAAATTCCTGCAGTTGTTTGGATGAACTGTTATCAGCTGCAGAATCTTCGGGCAAGGAAACTATGATACTAGCGTTTGGGTTTTTTTTTGCTAATACTACAGTATAATAGGCGCGAATTAAATTAGACTCTGAGGGCATACCGGCACCGCCCAAAAGCACGAAAGTATCGGGTTTAAATTTGTAACCGCTATTGTCTCTTCCTAAATGGTAATACCACCAAAAAGGTTGTTCTGTAAAGGCTAGAAGAATGATGATTAAAAAAACTAAACCTAAAACTAAAGCCCACCACTTTAAAATTTTTTTAAATAATAATATGGCTTTAGAGTTTATGTTTTTCATTATTCTACTAGTCCTCTTCCAACTTTATTAATTACTCCGCTAGCTTTAAGTTCTGCAATCAGCTTATCTAATATACCATTAATAAATATTTTAGATTTGTCAGTACTGTAATCTTTTGAAAGTTCAATATATTCGTTTAGTGTTACTTTAACCGGTATACTGGGGAAATTAATCAATTCGCACAAAGCCATTTTCATGATAACCATATCCATAAAAGCAATGCGATCGGGCTCCCAGTTTTTTAATTTACTGATAATATATTCCTGATATTTATCGGTATTTACAATAGTGAATCTAAATAATTTGGATATAAATTCCTTTTCGTCTTCAGGGTCTTTATATAGGGTAAGCAATTCGAAATTTTCATTGCTTTTCTCCGTAAACATTTTTAGAGTTTTAATAACCATGGAGTTTACCAGGAAAAAATCATCAGTCCAGAAGATAGATTCTTCTTCATATAAGAATTCTAAAAATTCGTTTTCAGCTATGTAGTTGGTAAATATGTCTACTATAAAATTTAAATCATCAATAAATGATTTATCTTTTTTTAACAGGTAGTTAGAGTATTCATCAGATTCTCTAATTTGATTAAAAATCTTTTTAACCGTCTCGTAATCATTCCCCCAATTTATTTTTCGAGAAGTGCATAAATAATTAAGTTGTGTGTTTTTTTCGAGTAAATCCAGAATCTTATTTTCTATAAATGAAAGATTAGGATTTAAATCTTCAGCACTGGGAAGGTGTTTGAGTTTATTTTCCTCTGTTATTTTTTTTGCTACGTGCCTTAATTCAATTAAAAACTGAAGTTTGCTTAAATACAAGTCGTAGATTTTTTCAATGCTTCTAAAAAGCTCCTTTTCACTTTTTGTTATTTCAAAATCACTGCTTAAAAAATAAGCATATAAACTTTGTAGAGCTTTTAATCTGAGGTGTCGGCGACTTAACATAAAGAACGGATTTTTTATTAATGATGGATGATGATTTGTAAATTATATTTAAAAATTAATCGGTGATATAAACTGATTGCGAAATCATAATTATTGTTTTGTAATTTTTTATCGGGGTATTCTAATATTTCCAACTTCATTGATTCTTTTTTCAGCAAGTTGTCGGGCAGCCTGATGAGTGCTGATTTTTTCTTCTTCTGAAGTTTTAAAAATGTTTAATGTAGTGTTGTAAATGTTCTCGGCCTGATTTAATGCCGCAGTTTTGCTGTAACCTTTTAATTCGCTGTATACATTTATTAAACCGCCTGCGTTTATAACAAAATCAGGGGCGTAAGTAATTCCTTTATCAAGCAAAATTTTCCCGTGTTTGTTTTCATCTTCTAATTGATTGTTAGCAGCACCTGATATTATGGAACATTTTAATCTGCTTAATGTGTTGTCGTTAATGGTTGCACCAAGGGCACATGGTGCATATATATCGATATCCAAGTCGTAAATGCCATCGCCCATTATAATTTCAGCTTTTGTTTCGGTATTAATTGCTTTAAGTCTATCTTCAAAAATATCATTAACAAAAACTTTAGCACCCTCTTTAGTTAAATGTCTTACTAAATTTTCACCAACATGACCAACACCTTGCACTAATATTTTTTTATTACTCAACGAATCATTGCCCCATGTTTTTTTAGCGCTGGCTTTCATTCCCATATACACGCCAAACGCCGTAACTGGCGACGGATCACCACTACCACCCAGCCATTCAGGGATTCCCGTAACATGTTTAGTTTCCATGAATACATATTCCATATCTTTTGTGCTTATGCCAACATCTTCAGCTGTAATGTATTTACCGCTTAAACTGTTTACAAATTTTCCGAATCTACGCATGAGGGCTTCAGATTTGTCTTTTCTGGAATCACCTATTATAACTGCCTTACCGCCACCCAAATTTAATCCGCTAATAGATGCTTTGTAGGTCATTCCTCTTGACAAGCGTAAAACATCCCTTAAAGCTTCCTCTTCATTTTTATAGTTCCACATACGGGTTCCACCAAGAGCAGGACCCAAGGCGGTATTATGTATAGCAATTATGGCCTTCAATCCTATAGTATGATCGGTGCAAAAAACAACTTGCTCGTGTTGCATTAGCAACATTTGTCCTAATACACCTATTTCAGCAGCGTTTGAATAGTCTGCGGTTTTAATTTCTATCATAAATGTTTGATTGAGGATTTGTTAAGAAAAATCTTAATTTGGAAACTATTATAAAAAGATCGTTTAATGTGATTATTTTTACACGGCAAATGTATCAAATAATGATTATTTGACAAACTGTAATTTGGTTTCAATTGAAAGAGCTCAAAACATTAAATAAGTTTTTTTACAAGTATCGATTTCGTCTATTGTTTGGATTGATATTTGTTGTTCTGTCCAATATTTTTGCCATTTATCCGGCACAATTTGTCAGGGAGTCCTTCGATTTGTTAAAAAATCAATTGTTTGATTTAAAGGTGGGAGGTTATAATCGGCATCATCAAATTATTAAGACAGTTGCCTGGTATGGATTTTTAATACTCGTTTTCGCACTCTTAAAGGGTCTGTTTATGTATTTGATGCGTCAAAGTATCATTGTTATGTCCAGACTAATTGAAGGTGATTTAAAAGATGAAATTTATGATCATTACCAACAAATGGATGTTACATTTTATAAGCGAAACAAAACTGGAGATTTAATGGCGCGAATAAGCGAAGATGTCTCCCGGGTTAGGATGTATATAGGTCCGGCAATTATGTACATTGCCAATTTAGTAAGTACGTTTGTATTGGTAATAATTACCATGATAAATGTAAATCCAAAGCTTACGCTTTATGTATTAACTCCTTTGCCATTTTTATCATTCGTAATTTACAAGGTAAGTTCTAGTATTAATAAAAAGAGCGAACAACTTCAGCAAAATTTGTCGACAATTTCCTCTTTTGCTCAGGAAAGTTTTGCAGGTATTAGAATAATTAAATCTTTTGCAATAGAAAATAAATGGACTGGTAAATTTAACGACGTAAGCGAGCAATATCGTTTAAAAGCTATGGAGCTCAATAAAACCGACTCTTTTTTTACCCCCGCGGTCGCTTCCATAGTTGGTTTAAGCACTATAATTATTGTTTACTTTGGAGGTAAAGCGGTAGAATCGGCAGAAGTTACGACTGGAAATATTGCAGAATTTATCATTTATGTTAATCTTTTAATTTGGCCAGTAACCTCTTTGGGCTGGGTTTCTTCTTTAATTCAGCGAGCAGCGGCATCTCAAAAAAGAATTAATGAGTTTTTAAATACAAAATCAGAAATTACGTATCCAACTCATCATCAATTTGAATTAAAAGGTGACATAGAGTTTAAAAATGTAAGTTTTACTTATCCCGATACCGGAATAGAGGCTTTAAAAAATATATCATTTAAGTTAAAACCAGGCGAATCAATTGGGGTTATTGGAAAAACTGGCGCCGGAAAATCTACACTTTCTGCTTTAATTTTTCGGTTTTATGATGTAACCAATGGCGAAGTTTTAATTGATGGTGTAAATGTTAAAAATATAAATTTAGGCCATTACCGAAGCCATTCCGCTTTGGTGCCTCAGGACCCATTTCTTTTTAGTGATACCATTTACAATAACATAACATTTGGTGTTAAAAATACTGATATAGAGAAAGTTAAACAAATCTGCAAATCTGTTGCAGTTCTTGAAAACATTGAATCGTTTCCTTTAAAGTTTGACACCCCGGTTGGAGAACGAGGAGTCACTTTATCGGGCGGACAAAAACAACGAATAACAATTGCGAGAGCTCTAATTAAGAATCCCCGACTTTTGGTGTTAGATGATTGTTTAAGCGCGGTTGATGCTGAAACGGAGTCTGTTATTTTATCGGGTTTTAAGAAAATGATGCAAAACCGTTCAACCCTATTAATTAGCCACCGTATTGCTACCGTTAAAGACGCCTCTCAAATAATTGTTTTAGAGGAGGGTAGAGTTGTAGAACAAGGAACGCACGATGAGTTAATTAACCAAAAAGGCTATTATTTTGCACTAAACGAAAAGCAAAAACTTCAGTCGGTTAACAAAACATGATTTTAATTTTAAAAGTAATTAACAATTTTTGTTTAAAACTCATCTAATTGTTAATAAATCAGGTTTTTTTGTTATC
>JBIICS010000220.1:0-3304 GCA_044238735.1 Bacteroidia bacterium | reverse complement strand
AGTAAATAGTAATAAAATTGGAATGATAATAATAACAGCAAGATAACTGTATTTATTAGGGATTAGAAAAAAACATCCAATTGCTATTGCTAAAAATATAAAGTTAGCTCCAAATAAATTATAATTTAAATCATTTACGTTTGCACCAAATAAGTAATAGAAAAAGTATGCTAACATAAAACCAATTACGGCTAGCGTGAAAGAGATCCGCGATACAAATAATAAACCAAATGCAATTATTATTCCGGCCATTAAACTTGATTGAAAAAATATGCCGCTCAATGTTTTAAAAAATGTAATTACCAAATCCGGAAACAGCATGTTGTCCAGGCTGTGAATAAATTGAAACATTAAAGACTGTTGATTAATGGCCAGCTCGTTATAAACATAAACACCACTTTCATTTAATTGTATTTTGCTTAAATTGCTGGCAGCCAGCTGAACTATCCAATAGGTAACTACAAAAGGAATAGAAAGAAAGGGTAGTTGATAATTACCAAGTAGACCTTTAAACCAGACTGTGATTAATAATAATGTTAAAATAGAAAAAAGAAATAAAATTAAAAAGGAGGAATTAATACTATAATCATGTGCTAACGCCATGCCTAGGAAAAGAGCATTAAATCCAAATAATCCAGATTTAATATCCTCACGATTAAAACCAACATTATAGGCAATGCTGTTAATTAGAATTATACTCAATAATCCAAATATGCCAATTGAAGGGGTAAAGAAACTTACGGATAGAATCAATAAGGCAAATAATTTGTGATTTGAAAAAAAAATCAAACTGTAGCTATTCAAAATAGAATTTAACCCGTAATGCGTATTTATTTTTTTCAGGCCCGTTTTCATTTAAAATTGAATTCGCTTTAAATTTATGTTTTTATTTTGATTGAATAGCTTGATTTTACTTCGAAAAAACATTTCTTATCAATTTAAACCTTAGATTCTAATAATAGTCTAATTAATAGTTTTGAGATATTAATCATTTGATTAATGTGTAAGAAATTGTAAATTGTCCATTATTTTATATTATGGGATCTACTGTTAATTTACGGAGCAGAATAAAGGAGGCAAATCTGAGCAAATTGCGCGAACAGTCTCCGGTTAAAAATTTCATCACCTGGTTCGAAATTCCGGCATATAATCACTACCGCTCCGTTGCTTTTTATAATTATGTTTTTAGTATTGAAATTACAACTGTTGAACTTAATGGATTTGCTATGGGTTTTTTTCCAGCTAATAATGGTGTAACGGGTGCTATTGTTACCGGTAATGGATGTATTCCAAGCGAAAACGGTCCGCTTGTTTATTTAAACGGTGGAGAAGATTTAAACAATGTGCTTTACAAAGTAAATGAGGCTGGAGGTAGAGTTATAATGGAAAAAACATTCTTAAGTGAAACAGCCGGATATTTTGCACTGTTTATAGATTCTGAAGGAAACAGACTAGCTCTTCACTCCAAGCATTAATAAAGTTATTTATGACTTCTAAACATTATAATATAAATCAACTTCGGATTGATATCTGGAATGATCTCAAAGAAAAGAGTAGTCATCTTCTTCGTTTTTTAAATCAACCCGAATTTAATGAGCGTTTGCTTGAAGTGAATTCGATTCTGGAGAATTTACAATGCATTGAACAGTATTATTCTTTTCCGGGTTCATCATCGGTTAAAAAAATAAACAGGGCTCTCGATAAAAAAGAATATAAGGCAGTAAGTAATCGTATAGCTGAAATGGTTTATTTGCTGGTAAGTGATAATTATCGTAATCACCCGGATGTTATTGGTGATAAATTAAATAAAGGTTTGTCGGTTGATGGGGCTAATGAGAAGATTGTAGCGGGTAATAAAAAGAATTTTTTTGAGGTTTTATATGTAGAAGATATATCCTCTAAAGAAGAAGATATTTTAAAATCTAAATTTCGTGAACTTACAAGCCCCAATAGTAATTTAATTTATGACATAGTTGTTCAACGTTCTTTTCAGGATGCACTCATTTGTCTTTTTTTTAATTATAATATTCAGGCCGCTTGTATTCGATATGCTCCTTTATTGTTTTCCAGTAACATTTCTCCATTAATTAAACCTTTTGTTCAAAATGTTTTAAAGGTTAATATAGATGGGGTTTCTGATTCTGATATTGGTCCACTTCTTGGTAAATACATAAAGGAATTCAGACCCGAATTAGATATATACTACATTACAGACTCCTCTTTAACTCATCTTGATGATCGTGTTTTAAAATCTTTTCGTCGTATATTTTATCGGATGGAAGATATTCAGGAGTTGCATTTAACCATTATAAGTGGTATTAATGAACGTTTTGATACCCCTTTTTTTACTGCACTAACCGAGTATAGTAAAAAACCAACTTCTGTTTTTCATGCAATGCCTATTTCGCGTGGCAATAGCGTTTTTAGATCGAGATGGATAGGTGATTTTGGCGATTTTTATGGAAGAAATGTTTTTTTAGCAGAATCGTCTGCAACCCATGGTGGACTTGATTCTCTGCTACAGCCTAAAACATCTATAAAGAAAGCGCAAGAAAAAGCAGCAAAAGCTTATGGCGCTGAACATACATTCTTTGTTACTAACGGTACCTCAACAGCAAATAAAATTGTTCAACAGGCATTAATTAAGCCCGGCGACGTGGTTTTGGTTGATAGGGATTGTCATAAATCACACCACTATGGTCTTGTTTTAGCAGGGGCTTTTCCTGCTTACCTCGATTCATACCCTATAGAAGAATACTCTATGTATGGTGCCGTTCCATTAAGGGTAATTAAAGACCGTTTATTGGAGTTGCGAAGAGCAGGAAGGTTAGATAGAGTAAAAATGCTTTTGCTCACCAATTGTACCTTTGATGGATTGGTTTATAATGTTGAGAAAGTAATGGAAGAAGTCTTAACAATTAAGCCTGATTTGGTTTTTTTGTGGGATGAAGCGTGGTTTGCCTTTGCAAGTTTTACATACACCTATAAGCAACGAACCGGAATGTATGTTGCCCAAAAATTATACAACAAATACCGAAGTAAAGAATATCGAGAATTGTATAATCAACATTTAAAGAATTTAAAACCAGGTGAGTTGCCTTCAATGCCTGATCCCGATAAAGTTAAGATAAGAGTTTATGCTACCCAAAGTACTCATAAAACGTTATCCAGTTTCCGTCAGGGTTCCATGATACAAGTTTGGGATGAAGAATTTTCGCGAAGAGTTCAGGATAGCTTTAATGAGGCTTACATGACTCATACCACAACTTCTCCTAATTATCAGATAATCGCATCATTGGATGCT
>JBIICS010000173.1:0-5150 GCA_044238735.1 Bacteroidia bacterium | reverse complement strand
ACCTCTGAGCGGCTATGTGGTTTTACCCTCTCCAATAGTGGAATAGTACCCACTACAGCGGTCGGCATGAAACGGAAATATACCATATAGGCACAACCGAGTAGTTACAAGCAAGTGTAAAGACCGACAAATCAACAATAAACCGACAGAAACGGAGGACGAAAATGCCACCGCTTCGCAAAATTAAAAGAGGTGTTTTGCCAATGCACATGCCGACACAAAAACACCACATTTAATTTTGCCCAATCGCACCAAAAGCCCACCCACCACCCGGCAAATAGATTGTGAATAAAAATGTGAATAAAAACAATCAATAAAACTTGATTGCTAGCATTTGGACAATTACATTTGGACTATTCAATACCAAAATATGAAAACCAATCAAACGCTTTCAACTGGTGAACTTATCAGACAATTAAGGGAGCAGGAAGAGTTACCATTAAGGAAGGTTGCAGCGCAACTTGACATTGATACTTCATTTCTCAGTAAAATAGAACGCAACGAAAGACGTGCGACAAAAGAACAAATCATTAAGTTGACTGAAATATTTAAGGTTGACAAAAAATATTTACTTGTTCCTTATCTCAGCGAAATTGTTTATTACCAAATTGGCGAAGAAGATTGTGCAAACGAAGTATTAAAAGTTGCAGAAGAAAAAGTTTCTTATCAAAAAACTCAAACAAAAAAGAATAAATGATTGAGTTCTATTTAAAACATAACAACAAAAATATTACACCACTTGTTAATGATTTAATCAACGAGTTGGAATTGGTTTTTCCGACAGAAAATATTTTGGTAGAGAAAACCGACAAAATTTTCTTCCCTGAAATTAAAGGAATTGTTTCCAACAGTTCCTTTGAAAAAGTGAATTCATACTATCAGACAATTGAAAAAAATAAAGAGAAATTTCCGTTCTTAAAAAACTATGTTAACAAAAAGAAGATTGAATTGCCAAAGAAATATTCTTTTGTTGATTTGTTTGCAGGTTGTGGCGGTCTTAGTTTAGGATTAACAAATGCTGGCTTTCAGCCAGCATTTGTTAATGAAATTGAGCCAACTTTTGCTGAAACATTTTATTTCAATCACACTTTACATTCAGACCAATATTATGTTGGCGACATAAATAAATTAGTAACCGAACTTGACAAGCATTCAAAGTTTTTAAAGGACACAACCCTTGTGTGTGGTGGACCACCCTGTCAAGGTTTCTCTATGGCAAATAGACAGAGACTAATTGACGATCCAAGAAATGTTTTGTACAAATCATACTTGAAATTTTTACACGAAGTAAGACCACAATTTTTCATAATGGAGAATGTGAAAGGAATGGCACATAAAATTTCTGAAATCATTTCTGACTTCAGAAAATATTTAGGAGACGATTACAACTTTGATTACGCTTTACTAAACGCAAAAGATTTTGGATTACCACAAAACCGTGAACGGTTTTTCTTAATCGGAAACCGCAACGGAGTTGACACACACAAAATCTTTGAAAGCATAAAAGGAGAATACAAAAAAGAGTTTATTCTTAAAGATGCTATTTCAAATTTACCTGAACTGCAACCTAAATCAGTTAAAAACAACAATGACATCAACAATGAAGAATTTGGTTTTATAATTAGAAAAGTGAAGCTTAAAAAAAATAAATTTTACTCTTTCATAAACGGTGAAAACGAAAACGGTTTATTATTTAATCACAAAAACAGATACAATAATGAAAGAGACATTGAAATTTATAGGCGTTTACCCCAAGGGGCAAACTCATTGCATAGTTCAATTGCCGACATCATGCCCTACGCAAGTCGCAATCATATGTTCAAGGACAAATACTTTAAGTTGAATGAAAACGAAGTTTGCAAGACAATAACTTCACACATGAAATTTGACTGCAACATGTATATCCACCCAACACAAGCAAGAGGATTAAGCCCAAGAGAAGCTGCAAGAATACAAACATTTCCTGACAACTATTTTTTCAGAGGAAGTCAGAACAGATGGTATGCACAAATAGGAAATGCCGTTCCAGTTAAATTGGCAGAAATAATAGGTAAACATATAATCAAACATCTATGTTAAATCATTTAGAATTATTTGCGGGTATTGGTGGATTTCGTCAAGCAATTGAATTGTTGGGAAAAGACTTTTCTATCAAAAATAATTGTGTTGGTTTTTCAGAAATTGACCCTTATGCAACAAAAACATACAAAGCAAACTTCAATACAGACAATGAAGTTGAAATTGGTGATATAGTAAAATTTACTTCTGATCAAAAAAATATTGAGGCACTTAAAGACTTCAGTATTCTAACTGGAGGGTTCCCATGTCAATCATTTAGCATGATGGGACAACAGAAAGGTTTTGAAGATAAAAGAGGAGATGTTTTTTATAGAATTACCGATATTCTTAATATCAAGAAACCACCTTTTGTATTACTTGAAAATGTAAAGAATTTAAAAACTCACGATAATGGTAACACATTTAAAGAAATTATTAGAGCATTAAAAGAATGTGGCTATCCACATATCTATTTTGATGTTTTCAACACTTCAAATTTCAATTTGGCACAGACAAGAAATAGAGTTTTTATTTTTGCGTCAAGAGTTGAACTACCTTTAACATTTTCATTTACCCAAGCATCAGTAATCAACAGTTTTACTACTTTAAATGGACAATGCACCATTTTAAGGCAAAAAAATGTACTTGACATTTTAGAGAAACAAGTTGAACCAAAATATTATTTATCAGAAAAACTTAAACCAACCATTTTATCAAATGGTTCTAAAACTTTTATTTCAAATTCAGAAATAAATCAATTAATTGCAAGACCTTTAACAGCAACAATGGTTAAAATGCACAGAGCTTGCCAAGACAATTATTATAGTGATGAGTTTCTATTGTCAGAAAACCCTTTGAATTACAAAACAAATAGTTTTTCAAAACAAGAGCTTGCAACCCATAACATTAGAAAACTGACACCAAAAGAAGCCTTTAATTTACAAGGATTTGATGACAAATTTGTACAAAATGCACAAAATGCTGGAATAAGTAATCATCAATTGTATAAACAAGCAGGCAATGCAGTAAGTGTTAATACCGTTTATGCAATCCTTCATTACCTAATAATAAAAAATAAAATTCTTGAATTAATATGAGCACATTCTTTGAAATAAACAGACAAAGTAAAATTGGTTATAAAAAACTATCTGAAGCTGATTTGGGAACTAGTACAAGTAGCAATCAAACACATATTGGACTGTTTGATGATACTTTAGAATTCGTAAGCGAAGCACATAAAACAGCATCAGCAAAATTAATTTATCAAAACACAGCCAAAGAATTAGTTTGCCTCTTAGATTTTATAGAAAATCCAGACGGTAGTTTTAGAAGTCCCAAAATTAGAAAAGGCGACAATAATGAATTAGAAGTTGAAGGTGTCAGAACTAATTCAATTGTTAGAGAAATCAGAGAAATAGTAAGAGCTACAAATCCTAATGAAAACTGGTATTTACTTTGGTTCGGTTTACAAAACACTGAACTCGTTTTTCACTTGTTCCGCCAAAATTCAAAAGAATACAATGATATACTTGCCCTAATTCCAAATTTTGAAAACAGAGGAAGAATTGAAAATACAGACAATAATTTTATCCCTGTTTTAAAATACCTTGAAATTACAACGGACAATAGTAGCACAGAATTTTTGCAAGAATTGGAACTTATTGCACAGACTGACGAGATTCCAATAAAGATTATAAAACCAAGATTTTTTGATATTGAAAAGGCTAAATTAAATTATGCTTTAACTGGTAGAAAAGGAGAAGAATTAATAGCTCAATATTTAGACAAACTGAAAACTGAAAATAAGATTATAGACTTTAACTGGATGAATCAATCAAGAGAAAGCAGTTTTCCGTATGACTTTGAAATCAACAATTTGAACGGGTCAAATATTTTTACAGATGTTAAGACAACATCTTACACATTTGAACAAGGGATGGTTTTTAGTAAAAGTGAATTAAGTTTTATCAACCAAAATTCAAATTATCACGTTTACAGAGTATTTGATTTAAAAGAAGAAAATCCAGCATTAAGAATATGCGAAAACATCAGCACACTGTCAAATCCACTTATTACTAATATTTCGACATTTGAAAGTGAAATTTTAATTCACGAAACAAAATTGAATTCACTAAAACTTGCTATTGCACCGACAAACAGGCTTTTAAATTTTAACGACAAAATAATACTATCATAAGCCAACGCTTTTGGCGGCACATTTGTTTTTTTGCAAAGCACAGACCAACGCTAAAAAATCCAAAAGAGCCACCAAGCCAACGCACCAAAGACATTGTAAATAATGGACAACAGAGCAACGACAGACAGAACACCAGCTTGTAACAGCACCTACAAGAAATTGGCGGTTCTGTGATTAAATGAAGCTTTGTGCTTCGTATCAAGTTTAGTGGTGATAGACAGTTTAGTGCTTCGAAATCGCCAACTTCTTGTAGCTGCAAAACGTTACCGTTCATTGGTGAGAACAAAATAAACAACAAAGAAAATAGGTGAAACCGAAAAACCTAAAAAGAGTAGGGATAAAAAGAGCGATTATGTTTGAAATTAGAAATACAAATACAGGGGAAATTATAGAACTAGAAGAAAATGATTCTGAAAAACCATTGAGTTGGTGGGAAGCAAATGAATTTTGTAAAAAACTAGGCAATAAATATCGTTTGCCTAAAAGGACAGAATTTCAACAAATATATTAAGAATTGTTTTTAAATGGTAAAGGGAATTTTTCTTCAAAATTTTACTGGTGCACAGAGAACGATGGAAGTACAGCCCTTATTTTTAATATGAAAGAAGGGAAATTCGATCCTAATGAGAATGGAGAGTATTTTGTTTGGGAAAATAGTGATCATGAGGCTGTTCGTGCTGTCTGTACTATATGATCTTAAGCCTACGCAGGGTGTCCGCTGATCGTGGTTCGTAAGCCTACTCAAATCTACGCCGGGTCTCCCGTCTTTCGGCGGGGACCCTGCGCCTCGAAGACGTGATCTCTCTTTGAGTGTGGAACGCCAACCGCACCGCCCGCTAATACAGCCTGCACAACCACCATCACGACGCCACCAGTGACCGCCGCTTGCGGAACC
>JBIICS010000055.1:0-17323 GCA_044238735.1 Bacteroidia bacterium | reverse complement strand
TCTCCCGCATCCAATGTTCCGTTGCTGTTGGCATCTAATCCACTCTCTATTTTTCTTCCGCCGTTTGCACAGTTTGGTCCGGCTGATTCGGCTGTTACTTTTACTAATGATGTTGAACCGTTGGTACCAGAAAAGCCCTGAATTCCTCTTGGCCCTCGTGCATTATCTATAATTAAAGTTGAATTATCATTAAAAGTATATTCAATCGAATCGGTGCCGGCAATTACTTGAGCACTGGTTATAAATTTACCATCGGCCCCCGTTATTCCTTGTATCCCTTGTAAACCTTGTATACCCTGATTACCCTGAGCACCTTTAGGCCCTCGAGCATTATCTATAATTAAAGTTGAATTATCATTAAAAGTATATTCGATCGAATCGGTGCCGGCAATTACTTGAGCACTGGTTATAAATTTACCATCAATACCATTATTTCCATTTGCACCTAAAGCACCGTTACAAATAAAAGAGGTGGAAGTTATTTCTGATGCATCTAAAATACCATTGTTATTTAAATCGACACCACTATCTAGTTTAACTCCACCGTTGGCGCAATTAATACCTGAAGGCTCTAGTGAAGATCTTATTAATGCGTTTTTACCATTGACTCCACCTCCACCATTAGCGGCATATAAAGCGAAGGGCACCGACAAAAGTTGATTAGTGCCAATGGAGATATAATTATTAGAAGCATTTGTATCCACTTCAATCTGAATATATTTATTATCAGAAGCCCACGGAATAGAACTAAAAGGGCCTCCAACACCCGTACTAGTTCCGTTTCCGATAACCAGATTAACTACCCCAACACCATTAGACGTAGTATTGTGTATTTCCTGGTAAACGTTTGTTGACAAAAAAACTGTTGGTCCACTTTTGATAGTAATTTTCAAGTCGATCGTTTTATTTCGGATTAAAGATCCACCGGTTCTTCTTAAAACAGACTGGTAATTGAAGCCTTGAGGCTGAGCAAATGCTTCGTTAGCAATTAAGCATACTAAAAGAATAAATAAGAATCGGAATTTAAATAACTTCATGAATAAATACTTAGAGAAACCTCTCTTTTAAAAATAATATTTTTTTTAATCTAAAAAAAATATATTTTAAAGGATATGCTTAAAAAAGCAGACAATAAAATAGTTTCTAATAACGTACACCTATAACCAAGATGTCATCTACCTGTTCTTCACGATTCCTCCAGTCCTCTATTGTCCTGTTTAGTAAATCGCGCTGTTCTTCCATAGATTTCTTTTGAATATTAATCAATAAATCTCTAAATCGGGCCGCCATAAACTTTTTACCCTTAGGACCGCCAAATTGGTCGCAATATCCATCTGTGGTTATATAAATGGAATCCCCTTTAGTAAGTTGAATTGAGTGATTTTGATACTTATTTAAATCATCTGCTACAAAGGAACCGATAGACATTTTATCAACCTTAATTTCCGTTAATTCCGATTCTCTCAAGTGGAATAAAGGATTAAAGGCACCTGAAAATTCGAGCACACCTGTTTCAAAATCAAGAGAACAAATGGTTAAATCCATCCCATCCTTTGTTGTGTTTTCGCTTCTTCCCTGGTGAAGTGTGGCCACTATACCTCGGCTTAATTCATCCATAATTTGAGACGGGCTTGGGTCATCAAATAAATATAAAGCATGTTTTAAAACATTATGACCAATTAAAGACATAAATGCGCCAGGTACACCATGCCCTGTACAATCAACAGCGGCAAAATATGCTTTACGTCCTTTTCTTTCTAACCAATAAAAATCTCCGCTTACGATATCTTTGGGTTTAAATAAAATAAAACTTTCCGGGAGAACTTCTTTAACAAAATGTGCAGGAGGTAAGATTGCGTCCTGCAAACGTTTGGCATATTTAATTGAATCCGTTTGTTGCTCGAACAAGAAAGATAATTTTTTTCGTTGGTGTTCAATTTCCTCTTTCTGACGAACTACCTCTTCAGTTCTTTCCTTAACTTTTTGTTCGAGGTTACTGGTCAATTCAGATAAATCCTGGCTCATCCTAATTAAGGATAATCCAAGGCTATCATCATCCGATAGTGGCTTAAAGTCGGTAGAAAAATTTCCGGAACCCACCTGATTAGCAAAATCAACGGTTCGTTTTGTTCCTCCAATAAGAGAGTTGAGGGCATTAGTCATATCCCCTATCTCGTCGTTGCGTTTTTCGTCAAGTTCATCAGTAACAATACCTTTAGACATTTTTAACAACACTGTACGCACCTTGGAAACTGGTTTTACTATCGATCTAATAGTAAAAACAGCAATTAATAACCCCCCAACCACCAATACAAAACCAAAAGTTCTAACAAAACTGATTAATACATCAAAAGAGTTAACCATTTCTTTACTAACACCTCTGGCATTTTGTTGTTGGTATAAAATAATTTTATGTAAATCGTTTAATATTTCGCGAGCCAGTACATCAATCTCGCCATTATCTTCGATCGAAAAACGAGCAGGTAATTTAAGCATCTCATCGTTATATGATTCAAAGTCGGTTAACTGCATTATTACATCTTCCTGATAACGCTTAAATAAATTATCAATTTTAAAAAATATGGAGTCAACCGATTTTTGTTCATGAGCTTTCCAATACTGAGAGAAGCTTTTAACTTTTGTTTTAAGTTCGGGATAACCTTTGTAAATTAACTTATTTAATTCAACTTTATCCTTATGATCTGGTCTGCTTTGATAATAAACCCAATTGGATATATACATTTTTGACTGAAGAATCATCAAGTTTAGTTCCTCGAGCGAAACTACGGATGGATTATAGATATTATTAATTTTGTCGTTAATTTGTTTAGATGAATTAATAGTACTATTTGTTAAAATAAAAACAACCAGCGTTAAAAAGAGTAAAATCCCAAAACCAAATCCAATTCGAAGTCCTATAGTTATTCTCATGCTATTTGGAAAGTTTATCTAATAGTTCCTTATAAAAGTTCGATTTTTCGAAATCATTAAGGCTGAAGTAAATTCCTTGCAAGGCCATAAGCGTTTCTCTGCGATTGGGTAAAATTTCATTAGCCTTTTGTTCAAAAGGCAGCGCTTTTTTAAAGAGTGCAATCGTTTTATCTTCAATATCATTTAAAGCTATCAAATCAAGATCGTACTCCATATCATTAATAATATGTACTGCATGATTGTAAAACAACATTCCAAGATTGTAATTGGCCGAATAATTTTTTGAATCTAAGGACAAGACCTTGTTATAGGTTTCCTCAATTTTTTCAATTAAACCCGTATTTTTTTTCCAATCGTTATTGTATAGCTGCGTAAGGGCAGTAGCTGCAGCCAATAAAAATTCAATTTCTTTTTTTCTGGCATCAAAACTCGAATCTACCTTAGGCATGTTTGTTAGATATGTAGAATATAATGGAGTAGCATTATCGATATTACCAGTTTGAATATTTTTAGCAGCTTCGTTATAAAATAGCGTCAGTAAATGATTTAATTGTTTACGAATATCTTCTGTATTTTCTTTGTTTACATCTAATTTTTTTGCCATGTCCAAAGCTGAAATGGCTTCTTTGCGGAGTTGCCATGCGGTTTCTGGGGATTGTTTGGCTAATTCTTTGTAAATAAATCCTTTGTAAATCCAAGTGCGGGAATCTTTACTGTATACAGAAGAGTATTGAACTTGGTCTATGATTTCTTTAGCCAATTTAACCTCGCCCGATTGACATTTGGTAATAGCCAAGTCTACACTATCTATTTGAGCTAAAGCACTCAGGTTAGCCAATATCAAAATTAATATGTTAAAAAACCACTTCATTAATTGACCAACATGCAATTCATATTTTTTTCGAATTCGGAACTAACCGTAATTCGCTGTTTAGAAACGACTGCCTTATTAAATTCATATTTAAGTTTACTTTCCCTGTAAGTTAGACTTATGGAAGCGCCCTGTTGAGCATAACCTTCTTTTTCGGTGATTAGCAGGGTACTTTGTGACTTGCACTTTGAAATGAGCTTTTGAACCGAAAACTGACTTTCGCGAGGAACAAATAAAACGTGATATTTTTCAACCTCCTCTATAGATTTTAAATATTTGATTTCAATTTTTTGACTGCCAATGCTTTTGTTAGAGGTGATATTGGTAAATTGTTCTTTGAAGGCCGCAGTTGGTTCACCTGCAAAAGCGATAATGAAGTTTCCTGATTTATAATCAGTTGGCCAATCGAAATAATTTTTAGCAAAAGAATAAATGTAAAGGGCTTTCATTTTTGCCCCAGTATCTACCATGGGCTGTTGAACAGGCATAAATGCCGATAAAACAATAAATAATATGGATAAGATAAAAAGTTTCACTCAGGGGCTAAGTACCAAATTTACAAAAAAAAACCAAAGAGTCTAAAAAATTAGAGTTTACCCTCATTGTATAGTTTAGCCGCCAAAATAATACCCACTACCGATATGGCATCAGTAATTTTATTCTGATAAACCAGCTTTTCAGCTTCCAAAATATGTATTTTTTGGATCTGCAAAACTTCTGATTCCTCGGGCTCTGCACTCTCAAATTTTAGGTTTTGGGCCAAATAAATTATAGCTAATTCGTTAGTTGCCGAATTACTTAAGTGCAACCTGTAAATTTCTTTAAATTCCTGAGCCACTATACCCGACTCTTCTTTTAATTCCCTTTTTGCCGTATTTAAAGGATCTTCATTTTCCGGACAGCCTCCTTCCACAATTTCCCAACTGTATTGATTTATAGGAAAACGATATTGTCCAACCAACCAGGTAAATCCCTTTTCGTCTATAGGTATTACGCCAATGGCCAGGTTTTTAAACTCCACTGTTGTATAAACTGCAGGATTTCCGGCAGGATTAACCACATCGTGATGAACAATTTTTATCCAGGGAGTTTCATGCACTGTATGAAGATTTTTAGTTTTCCAGGGATTAGAAGATGAATCAGACATATATTGAATAAAGATTTTAATTATAATTTTGCCTGAAATTAATGACCTAAACTATGAAAAAGAAATTTTTAAATTTATTTGCTGCCCTTATTGTTTTGTCTCTACTGTTTTCTTCATGTGGAAGCCTTGTAAATTCGAAGTTTGCAAAAAGAAAATATACAGCCGGAATTTTTATTAATAAAAAAGAAAATATTGACCAAATTTCAAAAGATACACACGCAACTAATTTGCCACAAAATGAAGGTAAAGAGACTGTTCACAATAAATCCGAATATGTTTTAAAACCTATAGATTTAGAAATTATAAAAACCTCTAATGAATTAAATAAAGAAATTAAACTCGAAAAGAGAAATGAAATTAAAAAGTTGAGCACTAAAAATTCGAACACAGATTCTCGCTATAGTCTTACAATCAATATTAAAAAAGGAAGACAAGCTAAAGCTCCTTATAAAGATAACCAGGTTGAAAGTACAACAGAGCAAGACAATACGTTGCTGCTCATAAAAATTATTATCGCAATTTTTATACCTCCACTTGCCGTTTTTATTCATGAAAAGGCCACAACCGATTTTTGGATAGATCTAATTCTGTGGTTATTTTTTGGTGTTGGAAGAGTTTTACCCTTCTTTTTTGGTTTTTGGGGCGTAGCCTTTATTTATGCCCTTTTTGTAATTATGGGACTAATTAACTTAGGATAAAAAAAGTAGATAAAAAAAGAGGCTTTCTAAATTAGAAAGCCTCTTTTTTTATTGAAGAAAATTATTGCTTTAAAAACCTATCCAGTCTTTTAACCGTTTTATCTTTACCAAACAACGATACCATCTCGAAAAAATGAGGACCGCCTGATGCACCACTTACCGCCACTCTGGCTAATTGTAGAACTTGATTAGGTACAATGCCATTGGCTTCGGCAGCAAGTTTAAACTCGGACTCAATGTTAGGAGCAGAAAATTCTCCGTTAAACACTTTCAATCGATCATTAAAATCGGAAATTACTTTTTTAGTTTGATCATTTAATTTTTTACTCAATACGTTTTCGTCGTACTTCTCAAATTCTTCAAAAAAGTAGGATCCTTGAGCCCAAAAGTCACTAATAAACTGTGCCTTTTCTTTCATTAAAGAGCAAAAGCTGACTAAATATGCATCGCTATATCCTTCAATTCCTTTCTCTTTTAAAATAGGTTTAAACAGTTGAGCAAGTTGCTCGTTAGATTTAGCCCTTAAATATTGCTGGTTAAACCACTTAGTTTTATCTGGATCGAATTTAGCGCCTGATTTATTTACTCTCTCAAAAGAAAATAAGGAGATCATTTCATCCATAGAAAGAATTTCCTGTCCACCACCGGGGTTCCAACCCAAAAGCACCAACATATTTGTAAAAGCATCCGGAAAAAATCCTGATTCTTTGTAACCCACGTAACTTTCACCGGTGCGTTCGTCGAACCAATTTAAAGGAAACATTGGTAAACCTGATTTATCACGTTTAGATAATTTACCATTACCATCCGGCTTAAGGATAAGTGGTAAATGCGCCAGCTTGGGCATTTTATCACCCAAACCTAAAAAACGATACGTTAAAACATGGGCGGGTGCAGAGGGTAACCACTCTTCTCCACGCACAACATGCGAAATTTCCATTTCAATATCATCAACTATATGCGCTAAATGGTATGTAGGCATACCATCCGATTTTAACAACACTTTATCATCCACTTGTGTTGAATTAACTACTACCCAACCACGAATAATATCATGAAAGCGAATTTCTTCATTACGAGGGACTTTTAACCGAACAACATGGGGTATATTTGCTTCAAGTAATTTTTTAACCTCATCCTCGCTTAAAGTAAGAGAATTACGCATAGTTTGCCTGGACACAGCATTATACTGAGGTGCCACAACTTTAGCAGCTTCTAAACGCTTTCGCATTTCATTTAATTCCTCTTCGGTATCAAATGCATAATAGGCATGGCCTGAAGCTATCAACTGGTCGGCATATTTTTTATAAACACCCAAAGCTTTTCTTTCACTTTGGCGGTAAGGCGCATGCTTGCCGTTACCAAAACCAACACCCTCATTGGGTTCTATTCCACACCATTTTAATGCATTTATAATATACTCTTCAGCTCCATTTACATAGCGAGTTTGATCGGTATCTTCGATTCTCAGAATAAAATCGCCTCCGTGTTTTTTAGCAAACAAATAATTAAACAGTGCAGTTCTAACACCACCCATATGCAAACCACCAGTAGGACTGGGTGCAAAACGAACTCTAACCTTGTCTTCCATAATTAAAAATAGTGTGCAAAAGTAAGATGTATATTTTAAATAATTGAATTTAGTTTGAAATTACACATAATAAAAAAAGCGACCAGATGGTCGCTTTTAACAATAAAATAAAGATGAGTTATTGAGCTCTTTCCTTGTAACGTTTAATTTGAGTTTTTAATGCATCAACAGCTAAATCGGTAGCTTCTTCAAAAGTTGCACATTGTTTTTTAGCAAACAAATCGTTACCTGGAACGTGCAATCTAATTTCGGCCACTTTATTTTCGTTGCTCTCCGATTTGTCAAGCTTTAAAGTAACTTCGCTTTTCACGATCTTATCGTGCATAACGTTTAATTTACCAACCTTTTCTTCAATAAAACTTAATAATTTTTTGTCGGCATCAAAGTGTACTGACTGAATTTGAATGTTCATAATAGATAGATTTTGTGCGCTTATCCCTTAGGGTGCGCTTGTTTATAAATAGATTTTAATTGTTCGAAATTGCTATGAGTATATACCTGAGTTGCAGCTAAACTGCTATGACCCAGTATAGTTTTTATTGCGTTTAAATCTGCTCCGTTATTTAACATTGAAGTGGCAAAAGAATGTCGTAATACATGCGGACTTCTCTTTTTTTGAGTTGTAACCTCAGCCAGGCTATCTTTCACCAATTTGTAAATTAACATAGGATAAAGCGGTTTACCATTGGGCAGACAAAATAGGAAATTACCGTAATTTTCAATAGTTTTTTTTGATAATTCTATAAATTGAGTTATCTCTGACAACAAAGCCGGATAAAGAGGCACTAAGCGCTCTTTATTTCGCTTACCCAATACTTTAATGGATTGATTACCAACATTTACCTGGCTCAACTTTAAATTTATAAGTTCGGATAAGCGGATACCGGTACCATATAAAAGCTCAACTATTAAATTGTTTCGAGACTCTTCCCATTTTAAGTTTTCGGATGGGGCTTTTTTAACTAAAAGTGTCTCCATTTTTTTGTCGTCTACAAATGGGGGTAAACTTTTTTTGACCTTTAGATTCGTGATTTTTTTCACCGGATTTTGGCTAACTTTTCCACCCTTTTGGAGATAGTTAAAATAAGATTTTAAGGCGCTAATTTTTCTATTAATCGTTTTTTCGGCCAAATTCTGTTCAGATAAACTAACAATAAAGCCCCGAACAAGATGATGCGTAATTTTACTCTCGTCGCTTGTAAAATTTGTTTTTGATAAGAATTGAGAAAAGTCGTTGAGGTCTTTTTGATAAGACAAAACTGTATTAACCGAATATTTTTTTTCGAAGCGGAGAAAATCGAGAAATTGGGCGGTGTACATAAAATAAAAAGCTGCCTTGTTTTACGAATGTAACCAAATAAGGTTACAAAAACAAAGCAGCTTTTGGGGTAAAATATTAAAGAATAAGCTTATATAGCTTCAATTCCTCTTTTTAATTGCTCTACATAAGCAGCTTTAATTAACTGCTGACGACGCTCAACTGATGGTTTTGTGAATTTCTGACGGCCACGTAATTGCTTTACAACGCCGGTTTTTTCATACTTTTTCTTATACTTTTTTAAAGCTTTGTCGATTGATTCGCCGTCTTTTACTTGTACAATAATCATTTCTTTGTTTTTTTAAGGACTGCAAATGTATGACAATTTTTAATTTACACCAAAAAAAATTAACTTTTTAGTGTTTAAAATTAATCATCCGTGCATGGTTTCCTTTTTACTGTAATTTTGCATTAAGCCTGCTTCAAAGTTTAGAAACTCCTGCCAACGCTTATCTACATCTAAATGAGACACATAAGTGTGGGCTAATTTTATAAAAGTAGTGTAGTGCGATGCTTCACTGGCCATTAAGCCATGGTAAAAATGGGCCAGCTCGGGGTCCTTAATTTTTTCGGATAACATTTTAAATCGCTCGCAGCTTCTGGCCTCAATTAAAGCAGCGAATAATAATTTATCCATTAAAACAATATCGCGAGTTGCACCCGTTCTTACCATGGTCATCAACTTATTTACATAATCATCTTTACGTTTTGGCCCCAATTTATACCCACGTCTTATTATTATATCATGAACCAGCTTAAAATGAAGCATCTCCTCTTGTGCAATATCAGACAATACCGAAACCATTTCTACATTTTCTGGATACGAAACAATTAATGATATAGCATTAGTTGCAGCTTTTTGTTCGCACCAGGCATGGTCGGTTAAAATCTCGGCAAAATTGGATTCCACCAAATTAACCCAACGAGGATCTGTAGGTAACTTAAGGCCAAGCATTCGATCTGTTTTTTCCAAAAATAAGGGTTTAATAAACAAAAAAACAAATTTACTTTCCCTTCTTCATCAAGAAAAACAAATGAGATATTTGCCCTATTTATATCGCTTGCTTATCCGTAAATAATACTTAATTTGGCCATCCAAAAAAAATTATAAATTATCAATAAATGAAAACAGTTTACATAGTATCAGCCTCCAGAACTCCAATGGGATCATTTGGTGGTGCACTTTCTGCTTTTACCGCTTCGCAATTGGGGTCTTTTGCTATTAAAGGCGCCTTAAATAAAATTAACCTTAAACCTGAATTAGTTCAGGAAGTTATAATGGGGAATGTTCTTTCAGGAAATTTAGGACAAGCGCCGGCCACACAAGCGTCTATATTTGCCGGCATACCTAACACTGTTCCTGCAACAATTGTAAATAAAGTATGTGCTTCGGGAATGAAGGCCGTTATGCTGGCTGCTCAAAGTATTGCCTTAGGATTAAACGATGTAGTGGTTGCGGGAGGAATGGAAAGCATGAGTAACGTTCCTTATTATTTAGATAAAGCCAGAAATGGCGGTTACCGTTATGGACACGGACAATTTATAGACGGATTATTGAAAGACGGATTAATTGACGTATACAGTAACACCCACATGGGAAATTGCGGTGAACTTTGTGCAAAAGAATACAAATTTAGCAGAGAAGAACAGGATGCATTTGCCATTGAAAGTTACAAACGTGCCACTGCTGCTTATGCTGCAGGCAAATACAAAGATGAAATTGTACCCGTTGAAATTAAAGGACGTGATGGATCAGTAACAGCCGTTAGCGAAGATGAACAATATAAAATGGCGAAGTTCGATAAAATACCAACCCTAAAGCCTGCATTTGAAAAAGAAGGTACCATAACTGCTGCCAATGCTTCACCTTTAAGTGATGGAGCGAGTGCTGTTGTTTTAATGAGCAAAGAAAAAGCTGACGAACTTGGTATTAAACCTTTAGCGATAATCAAAGGGTTTGGAGATGCTGCACAAGCACCCGAGTGGTTTACCACCGCTCCAAGCAAGGCTCTTCCGGTAGCATTAAAAAATGCAGGTTTAACATTGGACAAAATAAATTATTTTGAGTTTAACGAAGCCTTTGCGGTTGTTGGTTTAGCGAACAATAAGATTTTAGGTTTAGATGCCTCTAAAGTTAATGTTAACGGCGGGGCAGTTGCACTCGGCCATCCACTCGGAAGTTCTGGATGCAGAATAATAATTGCACTAATTAATGTGTTAAAACAAAACGGCGGTACTTATGGCGCTGCTGCTATTTGTAATGGCGGAGGCGGAGCATCTGCTTTGGTTATTGAAAATGTAAATTAATAAAAGGGGGATTTATCCCCCTTTTTTAATAACCCTTTTTGGGGGAAATTTAAAAATAAACATCATATAAAACCTTACTCTTATAATTACAAAGCCTAGTAGGGTTCTTAATTTTGAAACAATCAATTAAATAACTTATGAAAAAAATACTATTTAGTTTTGTGGCACTTGCGTTTTCTTTAATTTCAGCTATTGCCGACGAAGGGATGTGGATTCCGATGCTTCTGAAGCAATTAAACGAACCACAAATGAAAAAGTTAGGAATGCGTATTAGTGCAGAAGATATTTACAGTATTAACAACGGTTCTTTAAAAGATGCTATTATTCAATTTGGGGGTGGGTGCACCGGCGAGATAGTTTCGGCTAACGGTTTGATACTTACCAATCACCATTGCGGATATGGACAAATACAATCGCACAGCAAGGTTGGACAGAATTATTTAGATGATGGCTTTTGGGCCAAGAGTTATGGCGAGGAACTTCCAAATCCGGGCTTAACTGCCCTATTTATAGTAAGGATTGAAGATGTAACCGCTAAAGTTTTAAATGGTGTAACAGCCGGGTTAACTGAACAGGAAAGAGAAAAGAAAATTGCTGAGAACTCTAAAAACATTGAAGCGGAAGCCATTAAAGGAACAAAATACGAGGCTAAAATCCGTTCCTTTTTTTATGGCGGTGAATACTATATGTTTGTTACCGAAACATTTAAAGATGTTAGATTAGTAGGAACACCTCCTCAATCGATTGGTAAATTTGGGGGTGATACTGATAACTGGATGTGGCCACGCCATACCGGTGATTTTTCGATGTTTAGAATTTATGCGGATGAAAATAATCAACCTGCAGAATATTCACCCAATAATAAGCCCTACAAACCCAAACGTTTTATGAATCTTTCTTTAAAACCCCTAAAAGAAGGTGACTTTACATTAACTTATGGTTTTCCGGGCAGAACATTCGAATACCTTACTTCTTATGGTATAGAGCAAGTTGTTAAAGTTTCCAATCCCATTAAAATAAAACTACGCGAAACTCGCCTAAACTTGTGGCTAAGCGATATGAAAGCCGATGAAGCAACCCGCATTAAATATTCAAGTAAGTACGCTCAAATAGCAAATTACTACAAAAAATTTCAAGGTGAGAATAGAGGGATTCGCTTATTTAATGGTATTGACAGGAAACAACAAGAAGAAAGAGAATTTCAAAGTTGGGCTGCCGGACAAAGCGAATATGCTAATTTATTGAGTGAATTTAAATCGGTTTACGACAAGGTAAATCCTTATCAGTATGTTTCCGACATTACCCTCGAGGGATTTTTTGCTGTAGAGGCCATACGGTATGCCTGGGGATACAATACTTTATTAAATTTAGCTAAAGAAGCTGAAAAATCTGGGGATCAGGAAAAATTTAATAAAGAACTGGAGCGAATAAAATCCGGATTAAATCGTTTCTTTAAAGACTATAATGCCCCAACCGATCGCAAAATATTTCCTGCTTTAATAAAACTGTATAACGACAATTTAGATAGTAAATACGCTTCTTCGTTTATGTTAGATTTCAGATCAAAAATGAATTCTGATTATACCAAACTAACCGAAAAATATTTTGATAAAACTATTTTTACTGACAAGGCAAAAGTAGAAGCCTTCTTAAATGGACTAACTCCTAAAAAAGCACTTAAAATTGAAAAAGATCCTCTATTTACTATGGCCAGTCAGGTGCTCAATCATTACAACATGTCTATAGTTCCAGAGTTAACAACCTTAAACGACAAGATTAATCTTTTAGAGAGAACCTACATACAAGGGCAACGAAAACAAAAACCCGAAAAGCCATTTTGGCCAGACGCCAATAGCACCCTAAGAGTGGCTTACGGCTCCATACAGGGTTTTAAGCCTTACGATGGTGCAAAATATGATTACTTTACAACACTTGATGGCATAATAGAAAAAATGGATTCCACTAATTACGAATTTACTGTGCCAAAGAGATTAGTAGAATTATATAATAAAAAAGATTACGGGCAGTATGCAGTAAACGGTACCGTTCCTGTTGCATTTTGTGCTACCAATCATACTACTGGAGGTAATTCGGGAAGTCCTTTAATTGATGCCGACGGTAACTTAATTGGATTAAACTTTGATACCAATTGGGAAGGCACTATGAGTAACTATATCTTTAATCCGGGTACAGTGCGGAATATTTGTGTAGATATGCACTATGTGTTGTTTATTGTAGATAAATATGCCGGAGCAAGTAATATTATTAACGAACTTAAAATTGTTAATTAACATCTGATAACTACCCAAATTTAGAGCATAAAAATTATCCAATTAATTTGAATATTTGTGGTCTAAAATATTTAATACGTCTATGATTTTAAATTCTATCTGCTTAGTTGCTGTTTTATTATCTGGCTTATTAGGTTATAACGTTACAGATATTAGAACCGGTTGTTTTGACAATAAAGAGCAAGGTTTTGTCAAAATTAAAAGTCACCAAATTTGCATTGAAGACTACACAAACGAGAATAAAAACATATTTAAAGTGTATTTTACCTCCGGACAGCGATACAAACTCAACTTATGTGATGCCAATCATCAAGGAGAAAAGATGCTTGTTTCGTTAATGGACAAAAAAGATCACGAGCTGGCCACTAATTTCACCAATGATAAAAAAGGTCCCTCCAGGCAACTTATATTTGAATGTAAGCAAAGCGGGACTTATTATCTCCAGTTTGGGTTTCAAAACAAAACCAAAGGCTGTGGTATTGCCCAGCTTTTTGTTGATACACATTTAAAATCAGTGTTTTAGCAATATTTTTCAATAATATTTTGTTAATTATAAAAAGAGTGCTAAATTCGCAGTCCTATTAATAAAGAACTAAAAATAACGCCCAAAAGGCAAAACAAGAAGAGAGATGGCAAATCATAAAAGTGCAATCAAAAGAATAAGATCTAACAGTGCTAAAAATTTACGTAACCGTTACCAGCACAAAACTGTAAGAACTTTTATCAAACGTTTAAGAACAACTAAAGATAAAAAAGAAGCAGCTCAACAATTACCTTCTTTAGTTTCTTTAATTGATAAATTAGCTAAAAAGAGCATTATCCACAAAAACAAAGCGGGTAATTTAAAATCAAAACTTACGAAATTCGTAAATAAATTATAGTACGTTAATATCTATTTTAATTAAGGCTTCCAATATCGGAAGCCTTTTTTATTTTTGCCTTAATGGAAGTTTTAAATGAGAGACGCTTATCGATAAGCAGTTGGGCAGAAGAAGACCGCCCCCGGGAAAAACTAATATTAAAAGGCAGGCATGCGCTTACCGATAGCGAATTAATTGCCATCCTGATAGGATCCGGGAATAAAAAAGAAAGTGCAGTAGATTTAAGTAAACGCATATTGGAAACAAGCGGAAACGACTTAAGCCTTTTGGGTAAATTGGAAATACACGATTTAATGCAATTTAATGGCATTGGCGAGGCAAAGGCAATATCAATAATAGCGGCGCTAGAACTGGGAAGAAGAAGAAAAGATACCGAAAGAAAAGACTTAATTAAGATAACATCCAGTAAAACTGCCTACAGTAATTTTATATCTCATTTTGAAGATCTAAATCACGAAGAATTCTGGATTCTGTATTTAAACAGGGCAAACAAGATTATATCGACCGAAAAATTAAGCATGGGTAGTTTAACCGGTACCGTGGTAGAAATAAAAAGTATCTTTAAGAAAGGAATCGAAAAATTAGCAAGCGGTATCATTATAGCGCATAATCATCCGTCGGGCAACTTGCAGCCCAGCCAACAAGATATTGATTTAACAAAAAAGATTAAAGAAACCGGTAAATTAATGGATATAACCTTACTGGATCATCTTATTATTACAGATACACACTATTTTAGCTTTGCAGACGAAGGAATATTATGATTAAGATCATTACCATAATTGGGGCTCGACCACAAATAATTAAAGCAGCTGCTTTAAGCAGGGCCATCCATAATCATTTTAAAAATCAAATTGAAGAAGTAATTGTGCATACAGGTCAACATTACGACAACAACATGTCTGAGATTTTTTTTAATGAGCTTGAAATTCCAAAACCAAAATACAATCTGGCGGTTGGTTCCGGAAAACACGGCGCAACAACTGCTAAAATGATGGAGGGAATTGAGGAAATATTATTAATAGAAAAACCCAATTATATCGTTTTATACGGAGATACAAACTCAACTTTGGCAGGTGGAATTGCGGCGAGTAAAATACACGTTCCCGTAATACACATTGAAGCCGGATTACGTTCGTTTAATAAAAGAATGCCTGAGGAAATAAATAGAATCTTATGCGATCATGTTTCTACTCTATTATTCTGTCCAACTAATACGGCTCTAACTAACCTTAAAAACGAAGGATTTAACTTATTAAATCAACATGCCGATATAGATTCACCTGTTGTTTACCATTGTGGAGATGTAATGTACGATAACTCACTGTATTTTGCAGAAAAGGCTAGCCAAAGTTCAGACATCTTGCAAAAACATCAACTACAAGAAAACCATTACCTGTTGGCTACCATTCACAGAGATTATAATACCGATAATCCACAACGAATGAATTCTATATTCAGCGCCATATATAAGCTCAGTGTCCAACATAGTTTAAAAATAGTTTTACCTATACATCCGCGTACAGCAAAATTATTGAGTAGCACTTTGGATAATAATTTGTATGAAAACATACAAAAAAATAAAAACATAATCATAATTGAACCTGCTGGATTTTTAGACATGATTATGCTGGAAAAAAATTGCAGAATGGTATTAACCGATTCGGGCGGGGTTCAAAAGGAAGCATTTTTCTTTAAAAAACCATGTTTAATATTACGAACCGAAACCGAATGGTTAGAATTATTAGAAGCAGGTTCTGCCTTAATTTGCGGTTCCTCTGAAGAAAAAATAACAACTGGTTTTGATTTTTTTAATCAACAAAAAGACCTGAAATTCCCTAATGTATTTGGAGATGGAAATGCTGCCCAAATAATTTGCGAAAAAATGATTTTACACTGTACATAACATGCTTATTTTTGTTCCTGCTTTAACCAATAGGGTTAGATATGTGTTTAAATTGATATTTAGTCAGCGATTAGGAATTGATTATAAACTCACGCAAAATTTTGATGATTTTATAAGTTATACAGGACCAAAATTTAATTACTCCTTTGAGCAATTTGAAAACGAATATTTCATTTCGGCATCCGATTTACTTTTTCAATCGGGTATTAGAGATCAGGATTTATATTTTTTTGAATATTTAAATGAGCCTGTATTTTACTCTAGTTCACGTAAATCCATCTTACCCTATGATATTTTTGCAGCTACCTTCTTTATGGTTAGCAGATACGAAGAGTATCTGCCCGTAATAAGAGATAATTACGATCGTTTTGAAGCACATGCTTCCATAGCTTTTCAAAATAATTTTCTAAAAAAACCGATAGTAGACATCTGGATCAATCAACTGAAGGAAAAACTAAGTCAGCTTTTTCCGGAGTTGCAATTTAAAACAAGCACCTACAAATTTATTTCTACTATTGATGTAGATAATGCCTATGCATATCTTGAAAAAGGAATTGTAAGAACAACAGGAGCTTATGCTAAGTCCATATTAAATCAAGATTTATTTCAAATTATGGAAAGAAGCAGAGTTCTGTTGGGATCTCTACAAGATCCATATGATACCTATGATTATCAGATAAACATTCAACAAAAATATAAGTTTGAGGCCATCTATTTTTTCTTGCTTGGCGACTATGGATTTAACGATACTAATGTTTCTGCTACTAATAAAAAACTAATTTCCTTAATTAAAAACCTATCCGATTACTACCCTATTGGAATTCATCCTTCATTTGCCAGCAACGAAAAAACAGATATGCTATCTGTTGAAATAAATAGACTCTCCAAGATAACGCATAAAGAAATTACAAAAAGCAGGCAACATTTTCTTAAACTCAAATTACCGGATACCTACCGTAGATTAATTGAACTTGATATTAAAGACGATTACACCATGGGCTTTGCCAACGAATTAGGTTTTAGAGCGGGCACTAGTATGTGTTTTAATTTCTACGATTTGGATAATGAGAGTGAAACTAATTTAAGAGTTAATCCGTTTGCGATGATGGAAGCAACTCTTAAATATTACAATAAAGTCCGCCCCGATCAGGCCATAGAACATGTTAAACCTATTATAGATGCGATAAAGAAAACCGGTGGTACCTTTATAAGTTTATGGCACAACGAAACTTTAAGCAATTGGGGAATTTGGAAAGGCTGGAGAGATGTGTATGAAGAGATGGTGCAATATGCAATTGATAAATAAAGGTAATGTGGCAAAAAATAGTTGGTGGATTTTCAAATTAAAAACACTAATATGGAGCCGTAAACCTGAAGAGGAA
>JBIICS010000172.1:0-5187 GCA_044238735.1 Bacteroidia bacterium | reverse complement strand
AGAATTAGAATCGAAAAAACATTTCATTGACAGCTATTTTAACAATAATGAAATCACACTAACAATCCAGTATATTTCAAATGAAACTAAAAAAGTAAATCAAACATCACGGACAAAAAAAACTTTCCAATACGACATTTCATTTAAGGCTCAATCAGTAAAAAAGGCTTCAAACAATGAAATGTTACATTTAGGTTTCATAAGCCTTTACGACCTTTATAGAATGTTTGTAGATATGAAACAACGACTATTTGAAAAAAATATTCGTGCAGGTTTAGAAGCAGACCTTGCTCCTAATCAAGCAATAAAAAAATCACTTAAAGACATTGTAATTAACAAAAATGTTAGCCCCGAATATTTTACTTTCCATCACAACGGAGTGACTTTGTTTGCAGAAAAACTGGAAACAGAAAATGGGATAACAAAAATCGTTGAACCAAGAGTATTAAATGGTGCACAGACAATTACAACACTTTCTCGTTTTGTTGAAGAACTTCAAAAGCTACCAAACTTTTCAGAATTCGAAAATGTTCTAAAACAAATCGAAGTAATTGGTAAAATAATTACGACTTGCCCACAAGAATTCGTAACACAAGTTACCATTTCAAATAACAAACAAAACCCTGTTGAATCTTGGAATTTAAGAGCCAATGATTTAATACAACTTGAATTTGACGATAAGTTTCGCAATGATGGAATATTTTATGAAAGACAAGAAAATTCATTTGCCAACCTTCGAGATTCAGACCTTGAAGAATTAGGAATTGAGCATCACAAGGAAATTAAAATCAAAAAATTGGCTCAAACATTTTTAGCAATTCAAGGCGAAATTGACAAGGTTTCCGAAATAGGAAAAGTATTTGAAACCGATACTCTATATGAAAAAACATTTCGTCCTGATTTTCTAAAAGCGGACACAAGAAAAATTATTCTTTCTTATAAAGTTCAATTCAGACTTAATGCAATTATCAAAGAAATTGAAAGTAAAGGCGAAAACAAATATTTCTTTGTTCGTTATGCAAGAAACCTTGTTTGGGCAATGACAATTCAAGGACTTTTAAACGACCAATATGTTGACGATTTGCTTGAAAACTATGGACCCACTTTATCTGTTGAGGCCGACTTTAATTCAATTGTCAAAGACATCGGTTCAAAGAAAATCAGACTTATTCTTTCAGAACTTATTAAGCAAAAAAAATATGAAGACTATATGGTTGACGGCAAATACAGTTTTCTAAAAACTCGTATTGCTTTTGTTGACTGTATGACAATTGCAAATAAAAGATATGGTTGGGAAATGGTTAAAATTACTCACAGCGGACAATGATAGCAAACCGACAGCGAAGAGCACCAGCAGGTAACAGCACATTGGCAATAGGCGGGGTTTCGTCTCCGCTTGACAGTTTTGAGGTTACAGAAAGTTCAGTTCTCCGAATTAACATTTGTGCTAAAAAGCCCGCCCATCGCCAATCTGCAAAACGTTATGGGCAAGGCAAATACGCATTTCCACACTGTTTACAAAAAGAAACATTATTGATATATTAGCTGCAAATTAATGATACCACGTAATTATCAATGGGAACGTACAGCAGGCTAATAAGGTTGTATAAAAATTCGAATTTGATAACTCCATTAGAGGACTTTACGACAGAAATACTTACGGGAATCCTAGAAACTGATTTAGAATTTAAAAATAACTTTACCGAAAATTTATTAGGGATTAAGCATTCTGAGTTGCAAATCACAAGCCAGAAAACTTATACACTTGATGAGAATAAATTCGTAAGGATAGACCTTGTCCTTGAGAATAGGGATTGCCTTTGCTTCTTGGAAAATAAGGTCGAATCATATGAATCTGTCAATCAACTTGACAACTATGCACGTGTGCTAGATAAATTTACGAGTGAAAAGAAAACGTATTTATTCTATTGCACTAAATATTATGACCCTAAAAGTGAGATTCGACACCACTTTAAACAGTTTAGATGGCATCAAATTGGCAAATTGCTAAAATCAAAACCTGATTGTTTACAAAAAAATGACTTTTTTAATTTTTTAAAGAATTACAATATGGCAAGCGATATTGAACTAACAAATAAGGAAATCTTCCATTTACAAAATTTCAGAGCTACATTAAGTTTCCTTGATGAATTTATGGAAATATTGAAGCCAATATTCATTTCAACGTTTGGAAAATTCGAAAAAGACAAATTCTCCGATCTAAGAGTCAATGATCGATATGTTCATTTAAAGAAAAATGTATATGGAAACTTAGGGAGTGAAATTGGCGTAGGAGTAACATTTGAAAAAGGAGAACCTACCGCTTGGATATGGATTGGGACTGAAGCAGACAATAATAAAAGAGAAATTCTTAATGAGCTTGTTAAGAAAAACAAAGAGATGTTTAATTATATTTCAGAAGATGGATGTGGTATGTACATCAAATTAAACCATTTCCTTCAATACGAAAATTCGCTTGAAGAATTAGAAAATTGGTTTACAAAAAATATGCTTCGAATGAAAGAGTTCATAATAATGACGCCAGAACTAGAATGGAAATTGGACTATTCGCCTAGCCCATAACTGCTTCCAGGTTCCGGAAGCACTGTTTGCGGCACTTATTGACTCAACAGGTTGAAAGTGATATTTACGCAGGCAACACCAAAAGAGGCAAAGTAGTTTACACACCATTATATTCAAAAGATGACTAAAAAAAATTAATAGGGAACTTAGCTTCATTAAGAAACAGGGTTCAGCAGATTTCTTTCTCACTGTTTTTGAAATTGTAAGGGACTTAAAACAAAAAGGCGGAATAGTTGGACCGGCAAATGGATTTGCAAATAGTTCAGTAATAAACTTCTTGCTTGGCTGTACCACAATTGACCCAATAAAATTTGATTTAATATGTGAAACATATTTCACCTTAGACTACCCATTTTTAAAGATAAATGTGAGCAACAAAAAACTAATTTCAAAAAGTTATTTGAAATCTTTGAAGCATACAGAATTTGAAATTGATGAACTACTAATCTTAAAAAAATATCATAACAACTCTATCAAACCCAATTACAAATTTAACCCCAAAAAATTAGACCCCATTCATCTGGAAATTAATTTCAAAAAATCAACGACGTTTCATTTTCACAATTGGGAAATGGAAAGAGGAGCAATAAATATTAAGAATGAGAATGATTTAATAAACTCAATGGCTTTGTCATATCCAGGACTTAAAGGGTTTCACTTATCCAGCATATTACAAGACAAACACTATACATTTAATGAACTAACTTCAACTAACAAACTACTGCTTTTTCAAGAGCAATGGATTGCTCTTGTCACTAATTTTACCGACAAGAAAGTTGAGGATGTTTTTGAAATAAAGTTGAGTATTGGCAGTCGAAAATACTCGCTAACTAATTTCAACAAATTATTTCCAATCAATTTTGACAAGGAAAAAATAAAGTACCTCTATGAAATTGTATTCTATCTCCCAACCAAATCACATTCAGTTGCAGAAGCACATATTATATCTTTATCGTTAAACTTTACCGACAAGAAAAGCAGGGCATAAAAATGAATTTAACAATAAATATTCTCTCTGTAAAACTGCTTCGTTTGACATGCCCAGCCCATAACAGCTGGCAAGCGCAATTCGGGCGTTTCGGTAGGTTAAAGCTTTTTCCTATTTTTGGTGTTCACGGTAAGCTGAAAGTTCACGTTCCCAAATCCCGAACTGCCGCCTGCCAGCAAATCGTTATAGGTCATTTTAAAAGACGGCTCAACACAATATGAAACGACAATACTTATTGATAAGATGAAAAGTAAAAAGTATAGAAAGCAAATTATGTCTTTAAAACATTTAATTAAAAAATCAAGTAATGAAGATTAAATATTTAGCTGATAAACTCAATGTTACTCCTGAGGTTATTTACGCGTTTTGCAAACATAAAAATAAAATTATTGAAAATAATCCTGAATATGAACTGCCTATTGAACTACATAATTTATTGATTGAAGATTACTTATGCTATTACAAAAAGAAACTTAATAAATATGAGTATGAGATTATTTATAAAAATGTTAATGATATAAATAAATTAAACAGTAAAATAACAACAAATATTTCAGAACCAATAAAAAGGCTTTCCACAGTAGCAACTGAGCTAAATGTAAATATTACTACACTCAAGGACTTTCTGCTTTCTAAGGGTTATGCAGATATCAACCGTAACTCAAAACTTTCGCATGTAATGTATCAAATGCTACAAAATAGGTTTGCAGATTTTAACATAATGGAAGAAGAGTCTATAAATATAACGCAATACAGCTACTCAAAGAATGAAGAAATTAAGGTTGAGAATGGGAATCCTTATATAGACAATAATGAAAATGAATTAAATCCGGAAGAAATTCGGCTTAAAACAATCATAGATTTGAGTATCGAAACTAAAATTGTTGAAAAAACAGTAACTCAAATAATTTCGAAAAATCATCAACCAGAAAAATCTGAGAAATTAGTTCAATCAGCTGCAAAAAAAGTAATTGATGAAGAAGCGATTCTCGATTCAAAGAAAAATTCCATATCAACGAAATCAAATGAATCATCGAATAATACAGACACTAAAGTAGATAATTTAGCTAATATAAAACAATTGCTAAAAAGTGAAAGATATTCCAATTTTAAATTGAATGATATATATATTACAACTCATTATTTTAAAATTATTGATGCTTCTTACAAGGAATTAACTATCGAACAAGTTTGTCAAGTCTTAATTTATATTAGAATTTATAAACGAGAGTCTTATACGGAACATTGGCAAGTAAATCGATATATTAGTAACCAAAATCTATGGGATTACTTTTCTGAATTAAGATCACTAAATGATCATGGTCATCCTAATAAAATTAAAGGTATAACACCGTTTTATTTTGCTTTAATTTGCAGAGTTTTAGAAATCAATGCTGATGATGGCGAACCACTTTTAGATTATGAAGAATACTGATATACAATAATATTATTGGGTTTAAGCCGTTCATTTCACTAGACAAAATTAGAGAAGATCGAAAAAAACGCCCATAACAGCTAAGCTTTCGTGCGGCTCGTAGAGCCCAGCATGAAAGATGTGTTGAAGGAAACCTTTTTCTGGTTTACCCTATGGGTTTTACGATTTGACTTTTAAGATT
>JBIICS010000171.1:0-5204 GCA_044238735.1 Bacteroidia bacterium | reverse complement strand
CAACTTTCCATTAACGGAGAATCAGAAATATCCGAAGTAAATAAAATAGAAATTATTAAAGTAATTGATGAGTTTATGATTCATCCCAATCCTGCAACTCATAATTTTGATATCAGTTTTCTTTCCGTTAAACAAGGTATTGTTGGAATAAAAATTATCTGCGAAAAGGGAAATATCATTAAAGATTTCTTTTTGCTTTCCGAAGAAGGTTTTAACAACTTTCAGGTAGATGTTAGCGATATTGCAACGGGTAGTTATACCGTTTCCTTGTCTGATTTTCAATCCGAACCTCTCACAGAAAAAGTGGTTAAAGAATAACCCTTTATCTTTTTCAAAAACCATGTTGATTATATTATAATTTTATAACAATTTACTATTAAAATTTTTATGTTCTTTGCTGATGAAAATTTTCAAAATGCAAAGATTTATATCTTTAATGATGGTTTGCCTTATAAAATTTAGCTTTGCGCAAACCGATTCTACCCACTCTTTACCCGATACTACTAAAAACGATTTAATAAGACTTTGTGCTCCAAAATTATTTCTTGATTGCAGTACATGCGATCAGCAGTACTATAGACAAGAAATTAATTATATAAATTTTGTGCGCGATAGACGCTTAGCAAACGTTTATGTTTTGGTTAGAACCATTAACACCGGAAGTGGTGGAATTGAATTTACCCTTGAATTTATAGGGCAGAATGAATTTAAAGGGCTCAATGATACGCTCCAGTATGTAGCCCCTGCCAATCAAGCTAATGCGATTACAAGGGAAGCTTTGCGCGATAAATTAAAAATAGGCGTTTTACCATACGTTATTAAAACACCTTTATGCGAGAAATTAATTTATTCAATTGAATCTGAGCAAAAAGATATGGATGTAAATCAGGTTAAAGACAAATGGAATTTCTGGACCTTTAATATTAGTTCTAACTCATGGGGCAATGGAAATGCCTATAATACTAATCTGGGCACTAATGTTAACCTATCTGCAAACCGTGTTACTGAACAACTTCGAACAGAAACTGGGCTGTTTGGCTTTGGGAATTATCAACGCTTTGTAGTAAATAATGAAATTGTAACCGGACTTCAATTAAACTGGGGTGGTTATCACTTTACAGCAAAATCTATAGGTAAACATTGGGCCGCCGGGCATTCTGCCACATACTTCTCCTCTACCGTTCAAAATTTAAGGCACAGCACTAGTTATTATGGAACCGTGGAGTATAATATTTTTCCGTATAGCGAAGCTACGCGAAGGCAATTAAGAATTAATTACAGATTGGGCGGCAGGTATCAGGATTACTATAACAAAACCATTTACAATAAAAACTACAGTTGGTTTACCCTTCATTCACTTGTTGTTTCATACAATCAGGTTGAAAAATGGGGAAATATTGGATTGGCAATGGGTGGTTTTCACTATCTAAATTACTTAAAGAACTATAACCTTTCTATAAATCCAAGTATCAACTGGAATCCGGCTAAAGGCCTTAGTATTGGTTTATTTGGAGGTTTTACTTTAGTTAACGATCAGTTTTTCTTAAGTGCAGAGGAAATTTCTGATTCCGAAGTATTATTAAACCAACGTGCTTTAGCTACTAATTTTAATTTCTGGGGTGGATTTAATATCAACTACTCATTCGGTTCTATTTACAATAGCGTAGTAAATGTTAGATTTAATCTAAACGACAATTTCTGGTAGTATTTAGCCGATAAACCTTATTTTTGCTTTACAGAAAAAGCTTTGACCAGAATAAGAGTTATACCTATATTATTAGTCAACGGAAATGGCTTATACAAAACCGTTAAGTTTAAAGATCCCAAATATGTGGGAGATCCTATTAATGCAATTAAAATATTTAACGATAAAGAAGTTGACGAATTATGTGTTTTAGATATTAAAGCTACACGCGAAAAAAAAGATCCGAATTATAGATTAATTGCTGATTTTGCATCAGAATGTTTTATGCCTGTTTGTTATGGTGGTGGCATAAATACGTTAGAAATAGCAAAAAGGATTTTCGGATTAGGAATAGAAAAAATTAGCCTTAATGCAGCAGCAATCCATTCGCCTAAATTAATTGGGGATATTGCTGCCATTTATGGGAGCCAAGCCGTTGTTGTAAGTATCGATATTAAAAAAAATTTATGGGGGAAAAATCTTGTTTATACCCATAACGGACAAACGGCAAGTAAATACACGCCTGAAGAGTGGGCTAAACTAGCTGAACAAGAGGGTGCAGGAGAACTAATAATTAACTCCATAGAAAGAGACGGCACTATGAAAGGTTACGATAACGAATTAATCCATAAGATTTCATCAACGGTAAAAATTCCGATTGTTGCTTGTGGTGGAGCTGGCAGTTTAAAACATTTTAAAGAAGCTGTAATTAATGGCGCATCTGCTGTTTCGGCTGGAAGCATGTTTGTATTTCACGGACCACATAGGGCCGTGCTAATTAACTTTCCTTCTCAAAACGAATTAAAAGAAACATTTTTAAACCAATAATTATGTCGGTTCACAAAGAAATAAAAAAAGTTACCACTAACGTTTTGCAGGAAATGAAACGCAATGGAGAAAAAATATCTATGCTAACTGCTTACGATTATTCGATGGCTAAAATAGTGGATGCAGCGGGTATAGATGTAATATTAGTTGGTGATAGCGCTTCAAATGTAATGGCTGGTCATGAAACTACACTTCCCATTACGTTGGATCAGATGATCTATCATGCTTCGTCTGTTATAAGGGCCATAGATAGAGCATTGGTAGTGGTAGATCTTCCCTTTGGTTCTTATCAGGGAAATTCTAAAGAAGCACTTAACTCTGCTATTCGTATTATGAAAGAAAGCGGTGCTCACTCGGTTAAGCTGGAGGGTGGTTCTGAAATAAAAGAATCCGTTTCCAGAATATTATCCGCCGGAATTCCCGTAATGGGCCATTTAGGACTTACCCCTCAATCTATTTATAAATTTGGCACCTATGTGGTTAGAGCCAAGGAAGAGATGGAGGCTGCAAAACTTATTGAAGATGCACACCTTCTAGAAAATTTGGGATGTTTTGCAATTGTTCTGGAAAAAATTCCGGCGCAACTCGCCGAAAGAGTTGCAAAAGAAATTTCTATACCCATTATTGGCATTGGTGCCGGTGGTGGTGTTGACGGACAGGTATTAGTTATGCACGACATGCTGGGAATTAATAAAGAATTTAGTCCAAGATTTCTAAGACGATACGCCAATCTCTATCAAACAATACACGACGGTGTTGCGCAGTACGTTAAAGATGTAAAATCAATGGACTTCCCAAATAAAAACGAACAATATTAATGAACTTTCCTGCAGAACGAATTTTATTTGAAGATAATCACCTTTTAATTGTAAATAAACTTCCGGGCGAGTTGGTTCAAAAAGATCAGGAGGGTACCGCCGGGTTAGAAGATGTTTTAAAACAATATCTTAAAGTAAAATACAATAAACCTGGTGAGGTTTTTTTAGGGGTAGCCCATCGGCTTGATAGACCTACCAGTGGGATTGTTATTTTTGCTCGAACATCAAAAGCATTGGTAAGGTTAAATGAAGATTTTAAGAACAGAACCATAAAAAAAATATATTGGGCAGTTGTTAAAAACAAACCGCTCAAAACCAGCAATCACCTGGTGCATTACTTACTTAGAGATTCTAAAAGCAACCTCTCCAAAACATTCGATAAGGAGATCAGTCATAGTCAACGTGCCGAACTTAATTACGAACTTAAAGGATCATCGGATAATTATCATTTATTGGAAGTAGAATTACTAACAGGTCGTCATCATCAGATTAGAGCGCAGTTAAGTAAAATTGGATCTCCTATTAAAGGCGATATCAAATATGGTTTTGATAGAACTAACAAAGATGGCTCCATACATTTACATGCTCGCAAAGTAATTTTTAATCATCCGGTAAAAAAAGAAGAACTAACTATTATTGCAACACCTCCTAACGATCCTGTTTGGAATTTCTTTGCTAAACTCTAATATGAGATACCTGATAACCATTTTGCTTTTTTTACCCCTTTTATTAAAAGCGCAAAACAACGACTCTCTCCAAAAATATTTTATTGAAAAGGCTAATAAACTTTTAATCAGAAGTAATGAATTAACCAATCATTATAAAATTAGTAACGACGGTATTTACATTTATAAAGATCTAGCCTCCAAACAGAAAAATAAATTCGAATTTTATCTATCTTATACATCGTTAGATAGCTGTAAAAAATTAATAAAAGACGAAAAAAATTTTGATAAATTCTACGATTCAAAAATCCTTAAATACTATAAAAATTTATTGAAGGATACGTTGCCAAATAATAATTCCAAAGGGCTTAAAGGGAAACGAATTTTCATCGATCCCGGACACATGAGTAATAATATTGAAGATGCTAAAATTGAAGGCAAATGCTTAAGCTTTAAAGCAGATAGTTCGATTGGGCTTAACGAAGATATTGAAATTATTGAGGGAAATTTAACACTTGCTACTGCCTTACTTTTAAAAGAAAAATTAGTTCTGGAGGGTGCCGAAGTTGAGCTTACTCGAAACACCAGCGGTTTTTCATCCTTTAACCAAAGTTTTAAACAATGGCTTCAGAGTGATAGTAGCGGATATTGGGGTAAAACCATAACTGAAGCCGAAAAAAAGAAAATTTTTACTAATTACAATAACCGCGATCTAGTTAATCGCTGCAAAATTATAAATGAATACAACCCCGATGTAACCATAATTATCCACTTTAATGTAAATGAAAAAAACTTAAAATGGATAAAACCAAGTAACAAAAATTTTAATATGATTTTTATTGGAGGAGGATTAAATGGAGGGGATTTAAATATCCGTAAAAACAGAATTGAGTTTTTAAGAATGCTTATAACAGATGATATTGAGAAATCTTTAATTATAGCTGAATACACTATAAAGGAATTTGAGAAAAAACTTAACGTTCCTACAGCCACACCTAATGATGCAGATTATTTAATAGATAAATCAATAACTACTCCTGTAAAAGGCGTTTATGCAAGAAATCTGGCACTTACGAGGATAATTCACAGTCCGTTAATTTATGGCGAAACTCTTTATCAGGATGATCTCAACGAGTGTAAACGCCTAAATAAAAAAGATATTAACGTAGGCGGTGTTATGGTTCCATCAAGGCTTGAAGATGTAGCAAA
>JBIICS010000170.1:0-5220 GCA_044238735.1 Bacteroidia bacterium | reverse complement strand
GTAGACATGGAACTGATCAATTTAAATTATTTTTTTCTTTTTCTTTTTGCACCCTCTTCTTCTTCAGTAGAAACCAATTTACTGGCTTTTCCGGAAACTATTTTAGTTTCGGAACTAACTACTACTGCTTCACCTTCTTCTTTTTCTTCTGCCTCTTTATCTTTATCCAATTTTCTTTCAGCTAAACCTTCTTGAATCGCTGAGATAATAACATCCATGATAAGAGATACAGACTTAGTAGAATCATCATTAGCAGGGATAGGGAAATCGATTAAGTTCGGATCTGAATTAGTATCCACGATAGCGAATGTAGGGATATTTAAACGACGGGCCTCGGCAACAGCAATATGTTCTGTAGCAATATCTACAATGAACATAGCAGCAGGAAGGCGAGTCATATCCGCAATTGAACCAAACAAGCGGTTAAGTTTCTCGCGTTCGCGATTAATTGTTAACTTTTCTTTTTTAGAGATGATTTCAAATGTACCATCCGTCTCCATTTTATCAAGAGTAGATAACTTTTTAATGGTTTTACGAATGGTAGCGAAGTTAGTTAACATACCACCCGGCCAACGTTCAGTTACGAATGGCATGTTGATGTTTTTTACTTTTTCGGCTACAATTTCTTTAGCTTGCTTTTTAGTGGCTACAAAAAGCACCTTTTTGCCAGATTTTGCGATTTGCTTTAAAGCATCAGCCGCTTCGTCTAACTTTGCTAAAGTTTTGTTTAAATCTATAATATGGATACCATTTTTTTCCATAAAAATATACGGAGCCATATTGGGATTCCATTTTCTCTTTAGGTGGCCAAAGTGAACACCCGCTTCAAGTAAATCGTTGTAAGAAACTCTTGACATGTTTTGATTATTCTTTTTAAAAAATTAACGCTTGCTAAATTGAAATCTCTTTCTTGCTTTTTTCTGACCTGGTTTTTTACGTTCAACCATACGCGGATCACGAGTCATTAAACCTTCTACTTTTAATGAAGGCTTATTTTCAGCATCTACAATAACCAAGGCACGGCAAATACCCAAGCGAATAGCTTCTACCTGTCCATTGATCCCTCCACCATCAACATTAACTTTAACATCGAATTTACCTTCGTTTTTAGTTAAAGCAAATGGTTGGGTGATTTTGTATTGAAGAACACCCGTTGGGAAATATTCTTTGTAATCGCGGTTATTTACTGTAACCTTACCGCTACCTGGAGTTAAATAAACTCTCGCAACGGCTGTTTTTCTTCTTCCTAAAGCGTTAATAACTTCCATCTATATTATTTGATATCGTTTAAATTTAAAACCTTTGGCTGTTGAGCCTCATGTGGGTGTGCTGTACCAGCATAAACATATAAGTTCCCTTGTAATTTACGACCCAAACGTCCCTTTGGCAACATACCTTTAACCGCATATTCAACTATACGCTCTGGGTGTGTGTTTAATAATAGTTTTGGGCTTGCAAAACGTTGCCCTCCGGGATATCCGGTATGACGAACGTATTGTTTTTCTTCCGCTTTATTTCCGGTAAATTTAACTTTATCAGCATTTATAACAATTACGTTATCACCGCAATCAATATTGGGGGTAAAATAGGTTTTGTTTTTACCACGAATAATTTTTGCGATTGCAGATGCTAAACGGCCAACTACCTGATTTTCGGCATCAATCACAAACCACTGCTTCTTAACGTTAGCAACGCTTGTAGAGATCGTTTTGTAACTTAAAGTATCCACTTTCTTCTTCTTTTTTAGTCTAACTAATTATACACTTCTCCCATTATGGGGTTGCAAATGTATAACTTTTTTCTTTTCTGCAAAAATTTTTAAGTGAAGAATTTCAAAAAATCATTGTTAATTTGATAAAAGTAGCCCATTTTAAGATCAATTGACTCTATTCAAGCCTATTTTATTTTCCAATTCAAGATTTCTGTATGAAATTTATTTTTTGCTGAAAATTGAGAGTTGAGAGCTGGGAGTTGTGATTTAATTTTTTGAACAGAACGAGAATCTTTTAAAAATTTAAGTTGTTAATTGAAACACTGCTCCAAACTCAGTTCTAATAAAAAAGCCTTGGTTTATCCATGTATTTTAAACAGAATATTAACTTTTTCTGAAACTTTAAATTATACAAAGATGATTTTTTTAAAAATATTTAGCTGCTAATAGGGTTTATTTTAGGTAATTTTGAAACAATGGAAGAAGAAAAAAAGAATTATTTAAAGTCCAATATTACGGGTAAAGGGCGAAAGTCTTTTCCGGATAATACGTTTGATAATGCAAAAATGCCTCCTCAAGCAGTGGAACTGGAAGAAGCCGTATTAGGTGCCTTAATGCTGGAAAAAAATGCTTTAACTGTTGTTGCTGACATTTTAACGTTTGAGTGTTTTTATAAAGAAAATCATAAAATTATTTTTGAAGCTATTCAAAATTTATCCAGTCGATCGGAGGTAGTAGATATACTAACCGTTACTAATGAACTTAAACGAATTGGAAAACTAGAATTAGCCGGTGGCCCACATGCCGTTGCACAGTTAACCGGAAGGGTTGCCTCCGGTGCCAATATTGAATTTCACGCGCGAATTGTTTTGCAAAAACATATTCAACGCGAATTAATCCGAATTTCTGCAGCCACTTTAAGAGATGCTTACGAAGAAACAACTGATGTATTTGATCTTTTAGATGCGGCTGAGCAAAAACTTTTTCAGGTTAGTAATGGAAACATTCGTAAAAACTATGAATCCATGCCCAGCTTAATTGCCCGAGCTGTAAAAAAGGTTGAAATGGCTGCTCAAAATGTTTCAGGTATAACCGGAGTACCATCGGGTTTTATGGCTTTAGATAAACTCACTTCGGGATGGCAAAATTCCGATTTGTTAATATTAGCTGCTCGTCCTGCCATGGGGAAAACGGCATTTGTGCTCTCTATTGCCCGGAATGCGGCTGTTGATTTTAAACAACCGGTTGCTGTATTTTCTTTAGAGATGGCTGCAGAGCAATTGGTGGCCCGATTAATTTCTAGTGAAACCGGTATTAATGCCGAAAAGTTAAAAAAAGGGAACCTTGAAAAATACGAATGGGAGCAACTTCATGCAAAAATTACGGCATTAGAAAATGCACCTATCTATATTGACGACACGGCGGGTTTATCCATTTTTGAATTAAGAACAAAAGCAAGGCGATTAAAAAGTGAAAAAGGAATATCGATGATTGTAATCGATTATTTGCAATTAATGACAGCAGGAGGCGAACACAAAGGAAATAGAGAGCAGGAGATTTCTGCTATATCGCGATCGCTTAAATCGATTGCAAAAGAACTTAATGTTCCTATTATCGCCTTGTCTCAATTAAGCAGAAGTGTAGAAACTCGCGGCGGTTCTAAAAAACCCATGTTGTCCGACTTACGCGAATCGGGTGCTATTGAGCAAGATGCAGATATGGTTATGTTCATTTATCGACCTGAATATTATGGCCTAACTGAAGACGAATCCGGAATGCCCACTTTAGGAAGAGCAGACATTATTATTGCCAAACACCGAAGCGGAGCTGTTGGCGAAGTGCCCCTACGTTTTATTAACCAACAAGCCAAATTTACCGATTGGGATAATTTTGAGCCTTTAGATGGTGGAAATTACCAATACAATGCCATGCCTCAGGCAAATGATTTTGACAACCAAAATAATGCCGGAGGCTATGTAACCAAAACAATACAAAGTAGATTTGATGACTTTACAGGTAGTGGTGATGAAGCGCCTTTTTAATAAAATTAGTATCCTTGTTGTTTTATTATGCATTCATAGTATTGCAACTGCCTCTCATTTGCTGATACCGATGGATGAAACACAAAAAAATCATCTAAAGGCATACGGAATAGCATACTGGACACTAAAGAACGAAGTTGAAATTCAATGGCTACTGAATTATCGCGGTGGAAGTTTTTTGATTAAATACTTGAAACCTCTGGAAAGTGAATGCAACATTAGAGGTGTATCCTATGAAATTATTGCAGATGCTCAGGCCGGACAGATCTTAAATGAAATTTCCGATCCTGAGGTAAATATGGAGAGCGTTAAACTTGAAAAAGCTCCGAAAGTGGCGGTATATTCTCCCAAAAATAAATTGCCTTGGGATGATGCGGTTACACTTGTAATGACTTACGCTGAGATTCCGTATGATGTTATTTATGACGAAGAAATAATTGCGGGTAAACTTCCTTTATACGACTGGCTTCATTTACACCACGAAGATTTTACCGGACAATACGGTAAATTTTGGAGTGCATACAAAAATGCAGCTTGGTATCAAGAGCAGGAAAGAACGATGGAAGCTATGGCCAAAACGTTAGGATTTAAAAAAGTTTCGGAATTAAAGCTTGGAGTTGCGAAAAAAATTAGAGATTTTACTTCGGGGGGCGGTTTCCTTTTTACCATGTGTAGCGGAACCGACAGTTACGATATTGCCCTTGCAGCAGATGGCGTAGATATTTGCGGACCGATGTTTGATGGTGATGCCGCAGATCCTCAAGCTCAACAAAAATTAAACTTCAATAATTGTTTTGCCTTCAAAGATTTTAAACTTTCTACAAATCCATACGAATATGAGTTTTCCAACATTGATGTACCCCCTATGCGAACAGTTCCCAAAGAAAAAGATGTTTTTAGTCTGTTTGAATTTTCAGCCAAATGGGATATAGTTCCAACTATGCTTTGCCAAAATCACGAACAAATTGTAAAAGGATTTATGGGACAAACCACTGCATTTAACAAAAATGTAATCAAGCCCAATGTTATTATTATGGGCGAGAATAAAGCTGCCAACGAAGCTAAATACATTCACGGAGATTACGGAAAAGGCACTTGGACCTTTTATGGTGGGCACGATCCGGAAGATTACCAGCATAAAGTTGGGGATCCGGCTACGGATTTAAATCTTCATCCGAACTCTCCCGGATACAGATTAATATTAAACAATGTGTTATTTCCTGCGGCTAAGAAAAAGCCACAAAAGACTTAAAAGAAAATAAAGCCTTAATCGAAAACCAAAAAGTCGATTATGTTTTTGGTTTGAGCATCCCAGGTATAATTCTGCACCACTTTATTTTGAAAAGATAACCCCATTGCTTTGCTTTCTGAGGGATTTTCCAGCAAATAGTTCAAAGCCTTCTCCAATTCTAATACATTATCGGAAACTAACAATCCATCTTTATTAGGTTCCATAACATCGCGCAT
>JBIICS010000260.1:0-2882 GCA_044238735.1 Bacteroidia bacterium | reverse complement strand
ATGTATTCTTAATATATACATCACCTAACAAAGTTTTAGTGTTAGCATTACCAAAGGTAAGATTACCATAATCTGTATTGTAAACATTTTGATTAACAGATCCATCATAAATCACATTGCTATTAGCCTGTATATCGTAAGATGCGAATGATGCCGGGAAGCTGTTAACACCTCTACAATACATTAATTCATTTGCTTCTAGAGTACATGTTCCGGTTCCTGTAGTATTAATAACCGTTACGCCAGAATTAATAATAAGCGAATTAATAATGCTGCTAACATATAAATCTCCGGTGAAACTTACATTTGATGTAAAGGTTACGCTTCCGTTTGTGGTATTTAAAATTATATTATTGAATTTTCCACCAGCAACAGTTTGAGCTGAGTTGCTTCTATCAAAGGTAACTGTTCCAGCTCCACTATAGGCGCCAGTCCCTGTCCAGGTAGCTCCCGAGAAAGTATGAGCATTACCACCGTCATTAAAAGTCCCCGAACTGTTAACGGTAACATTACCGTTAAAATCAATATTTGATGCAGAAGGCGCAGCCGTTAAATTAGAATTAATAACCGTAGTACCCACTATATTAATATCACCAGTAGTTTGCTTAATTCCGGTACCACTTATTACTACATTAAATAAAGAAGCGTCAACTATTGACTGAGCAGCTCCATTAAATGTAACTGTTCCGGGATTAACAGTACTAAACACGCCATTAGTTCCATTACAAATAAGGTTGCCACCAACATTATAGCTATAATTTGCAGTATTGGGATAAAGTTGACCGGCTGTTATATTTACCGATCCAGCAAAGTTTACAGCTGATCCAACAAGATAAAATACAGACTGGGCATTATTTAACTCTACATTAAAAAAGCTGGAGGTAAGTGGAGTTATAGTAGATGCCCCGGTGGCTCCGGTGAAAACTACTGTACCATTACCATGAACAAAAACTCCATTAGTTCCCCTTGTCCAGTTTCCGGCACAATTAATAAAACTAGCAGAGTTATTTATAGATATTACTCCAGCACCTGAACCGGTTCCTATAGTAACATTACCAAAAGTGTTTAAGTCGAAACCCGAAGAAATTGTTAACTGACCATTAGAAATAGTTAAGTTTTTACAAGAAGCATTAGCATTTGATATATTAGGGTTGTTTGTAACCAATGGAATATTAGCCGAAATAGTTGAAGTAGGAACCTGATTTGGACTCCAGTTTCCAGGATTATGCCAATCGGAATTTATAGCACCTGTCCAAGTAACAAGCGTAACTCCAGGCCACCTTAATTTTCCTGTTGTAGCTGAAGTTGCGGGTGCAGTAGCAGCATCATCTTCAAAACTAAAATCCCCCAAGTTACCCCCTAAAGCATCCACAAAGGTGATATCGCCAACAGCGGAACTACTTCTTTGAACATTGTAATGAACACCAATAGTTGGCGAACCTGAAAAATTAAATGTTACGTTAGAAATAGGTGTTCCGGGATCCGGACAATTTAGAACTAAATAGCGTTTAGGTGTTCCTCCAGCATTACTGATATTTGACCACGTACCATCTGATAAATTATTAACGGGATCGAGTGTTGCCGTTGAACTTATATTTATACCATTATCACTTACAAATTCTATAAGATAATATCTCGCATGAAAATTACCATTAATGTTTATTATTTGTCGGGCTGGAGCTCCTGCTAGATAGGTTAATGTAGCGATATTTGAAGGCGTTCCTAAAAGCTTAAAAGTTCCTGAAGTGGAAACCGTCATGGTAACCGGATCGAAGCCGGAACTTCCATTTCTGTTATCAAATCTAAGAACAGAGTTTGCATTTACCTCCAATAAGCCATCAACATTTAAAAACTTAGGACTGGCCGTATTACTTCCAATAGTTAAGGCATTACTATTTAATAAAACGGATGCATTTGATGAAATAATAGAACTAACCCGAACAACAGTAGCAAGTGCTGTTATGTTATATGTTACGGCGGAAGTAGGATTAAAGTTTACTACATTAAATGAAGAATTATTGTTATTTACTGTTATTGGAGAAGTGTTTCCGTTAAATGTTACCGTTCCCGAATTAGAACTAAATGCGCCACTGTTTAACCAGTTTCCGGTTAAGTTTATTGGAAAACTACTAGCGGCAACAGTATTAAGAGTTACACCCGTATTAATAGTCAAATTATTTATATTCCACGCGCTTCCCATAGTTTTAGTTCCAGTACCTGTACAAACGATATCAAGAGCGGTAAAAACAGAAGTATTAATACTTTGGTTTCCTCCGTCGAAATTAAAGTTGGTAGTACTTGTATTAAATGTATTAGAACCCACATTTACATTACCGGCAATTGAATGAGTTAGAGTTCCCGTATTCACTGTTCCGGCGGTAATAGTAAAGTCGCTGTTAATATCTGCATTGTTTGTGTTAAATGTAAATACTCCATTTCCAGTGAAATTTACCCCGAAGAAAGAATTGGTTGCTCCTACATTAATGGATACGGCACCCGTATTATTAAAAGTTACCGTATTTGCATTGTGTGTCCAGCTACCTCCAATATTTGACCAGGTATTACCATTAAAAGTAATAGTTCGAGAGGTAATAACTTGTGCGCCGGGATTTATAGTGAGATTTCCATTAATTGTAATTATATCCGGAGTACCATCGCCAAAAGTTTTTAATCCGGCCCCACTAAACACAACATTAGAAAGTATCAGCGCATTATTGTAATGATCGCGAATGGTTTGAGGACCTCCTCCATTAAAAGTTTGAGTTAAGGTAGGGGATGAAGGAACATAAGAGCCAAACAATACATCACCCGCTACTGTTATGTTTTGTCCGTTATCTATTAGTGTAGCGTATGGATTAGGGATGTTTCCAACCCAATTAGTG
>JBIICS010000054.1:0-17532 GCA_044238735.1 Bacteroidia bacterium | reverse complement strand
ATTTATTGCAAGCAAAAGCTACTTAACCAAATTAATTTGGTTAAGTAGCTTTTGCTTGCAATAAATTAACATTTAAAATGTATACATTTCATTTATTGTATGAAATCCTTTCTTGTCTTTTAACCATTCTGCCGCAATAACGGCTCCTAAAGCAAAGCCTTTGCGGTTGTGGGCGATATGTTTTATTTCAATATCATCAATATCTGATTGGTACTTCACTATGTGGGTTCCAGGAACTTCACCTTCTCTGCGAGAGATGATAGGTAAAACTGTTTTGTTTTTAATATTATCTTCAGACCAACTTGTTTTCGAATCTATATTTTTAATAATACCTTCTGCTATTGAAATTCCGGTACCACTGGGTGAATCTAATTTATGGATGTGATGTATTTCCTCAATTCGACTTTCATATCCGGGGTAGTTATTCATTATTTTTGCGAGAAATTCATTTAGTGCAAAAAAAATATTTACACCTACACTAAAGTTGGAGGCATATAGAAATGTCCCGTTTTTAACTTCACATTCCTTCTTAACGTTTTCCAAGTTAGAGTACCAGCCTGTTGTTCCAACTATTATAGGTATTTTATTGTTAAAACACCAAGATATATTATCTATTACAGATGATGGAGTTGTAAATTCAATAGCTACATCGCATTGCTTTAGTTGCTCGGGAGTTATATTAGAGCGGTTATCCATATCAATTTTTAAAGCAATTTCATGATTGCGGGCAATAGCTTGTTCTTCTATCATCTTGCCCATTTTACCATACCCAATCAATGCGATTTTCATTTAAATAGTATTAAATAGTTATTATATTTCACTTTAAAAAGTTGAATGTTTTTCAATAATTAAGTGTAAAAACTGTAGTTTGATATTCAACATTTCATTTAACCCTTTTCTAAATTTTTTTGTCATGCATTCAAATTTTATTTTTTTAATTTAAAATTTAAAGTCAGACCGCTTTGCATTCCTGATCTCCCCAAGGCCATGTTTGTATTGTAATTAAAGAATGGTGAAACACGTAGAGTAAGATTATCACTTACATCAAAGTCGTATAAATGTGCATCTACAATAGCATCAACTATATTGGCGGCATACCAGGCCACTGCGATTATGATAAAAAAATCGCGGTTTCGTCTGGCCCCATCTTTTAGAACCTTCAATTGTTCTGCCGAATAGGGAGATTCAATTTCATTGCCTATAATTGTGTCAATTAAGGATCGATATATATTTCGATAATCTTGATATTCATTATTATTTCTATAGATCATAAATCCCAATCCGCTAAAGCCACCATAAATTAAAGGTGTTTTCCAGTATTTGCGATTGTATATTTGTCCAGCTCCAGGAATAAGTGTAGAAAGCAAGGCTGCATTGCGTGGACGATCGTTTTTTACTATTGTACTATCTTTTATTTTAGTACTATCATTGGCTAAATTAATTTGGGCTTGAATAGAGTTATAAAACAAGCTAAATATTAGGGCATAAAATATTCGTGAAAAAAAAGCAAGACGATATTTCATGCTTATTTTTATTTCAGAAGATTATAAATACGTTCCAAATCTGCGTCAGAATTAAAGGGGATGCTTAGTTTGCCTTTTCCATTTTTCTGTTGCTTAATTTCGATTCTGGATCCAAATCTACCGGTAAGATCATTACTTATTTTTTGAATTGTAAATGCCTGAGGAGTAATCTCTTTTTTCTTTTTTACTTTCCCTGATTTTTGTTGGATATCTTTAACTAAACTTTCAACTTCACGAACAGAAAGATTTCCTTTTACAATTTCTTCAAAAACTTTAAACTGAGTTTCCTTATTTTCTATATTAATTATTGTTCGGGCTTGGCCCATATTAAGGGTTCCTTTTTTTAACGCTATTTGAACTTGTTCGGGTAATTTTAATAATCTTAAATAATTAGAAATTGTTGATCGTTGTTTTCCTACCCGATCTGCCATTTCATCTTGCGTTAATTTGCATTCTTCAATTAATCGTTGATAAGAGATAGCGATTTCAATAGGGTCTAAATTTTCGCGTTGAATATTTTCAACAAGAGCCATTTCCAGCATTTGCTGATCGTTTGCGATACGAATGTAGGCCGGTATATTTTTAAGTCCAGCCAACTGAGAGGCCCTGAATCTTCTTTCGCCAGAAATTAGTTGGTATTTTCCATAACCTAATTTCCGAACAGTAACCGGTTGGATTAATCCAAGGGATTTTATGGATTCTGATAATTCTTCTAAAGCTTGCTGATCAAACTGGTCGCGCGGTTGAAAAGGATTGGCCTCAATAGCAGAAACCGGAATATCGCCTATACTGCCAGCAACAGGATTGGCATCGGAACCTAAGGCACTACTGTCGGGTGTTATGGTTTTATTGCTGTCTAATAATGCACTAAGGCCTCTACCTAAACCACTTTTTTTATTACTCATTGTCGAAATCTACATCAATAATTTTATCGGATTCTTTAAGGCGGGTTTTGTTATTTTTTTGCAAAATCTCGCGAGCCAAATTTAAGTAATTAATAGCACCCTTAGAAGCTGCATCGTGCATAATAATAGTTTCTCCAAAACTAGGTGCCTCGCCCAACTTAGTATTTCGAGATATAATAGTATCGAAAACCATTTGTTGAAAATGTGTTTTAACCTCTTCAACAACTTGATTGCTTAGCCTTAAACGACTATCGTACATGGTTAAAAGAATTCCTTCTATTTCCAAATCGGGATTAAAATGTCCTTGAACAATTTTAATAGTGTTTAATAGTTTGCCTAAACCCTCTAAGGCAAAATATTCGCATTGAACAGGAACTAAAACACTGTCGCTAGCAGTAAGCGAATTCATGGTAACTAACCCCAATGAAGGAGAACAGTCAATAATAATAAACTCGTAATCATCTTTAATACTTTCGATTGCTAAGCGCATCAAGCGTTCGCGATTTGGCAAATCCACCAATTCGATTTCGGCGCCAACCAAATCAATATGAGCAGGAAGTAAATCTAGATTAGGGGTGGCGGTATTTAATATAATGTCTTTGGCATTTGCTTCACCTACAATACACTCGTATATACCTGTTTTTACATTTTTAGGGTCAAAACCGACACCTGAAGAGGCATTGGCCTGAGGATCGGCATCAATTAATAAGGTTTTGTGTTCTAAAACTGCTAAACTTGCAGCAAGGTTAATAGCGGTAGTTGTTTTTCCAACTCCACCTTTTTGATTTGCTATGCTAATTATCTTTCCCATCTTAGCTTACTTTATTTATATGTTTAGGGTTTGGCCAATATCCATTAAAACCAGGTTTAAATTGGCGTTTTCAAATTTCTTTTTTACTTGTTCTTTATCAATTACGATGTAACCAAAAGTATCGTAATGTAAACCAATAATCTTATTGCAGTTTATAAAATCTGCAGCTATAATTGCATTATCAGCACTCATGGTAAAATTGTCTCCAATAGGCAGTAGCGCAAAATCCACTTTACGATACTCACCAATTAGTTTCATATCATAGGTTAATGCGGTATCTCCACTGTAGTAGAAGCATCCTTCGTTGCTTTCAATTATAAAACCCATTGGCGAACCTCCATAAGTACCATCCGGCAAGCTGCTGCTGTGAATAGCATTAACGCATTTTACTTTTGCTAAGCCCTCAAACTTCCAGGCACCCCCAATATTCATAGGATGTGTGTTGGTAATACCCTGATTGTTAAGCCAAACATGAATTTCCCAGGCACAAACTACTTTAGCTCCCGTTCTTTTCGCAATTGGAATTAAATCGGCCACATGATCTTCATGACCATGAGAAACTAAAATGTAATCGGCCTGTATTTCATCAACGTTAATGTGTTTAGCCAGAGGGTTATACGTTATAAAGGGATCAAACAAAATATGTTTGTTATTTACTTTTACAGAAAAACAGGAATGTCCGTAATAGGTTACTTGCATAAAGTGCTTACTTTTGTTTACCCAATAAAATTACAGATTTTAGGGCTAGAACTTTTTTAAAGAATTTATGTTTTATAAACAAAAACTGTTTATAACTGATGATAACCGTAATTAACGCTACGAACCGTGAGGGAAATCTCTCTCAAATTTTTTCGAGGCATATTCAACTAGAGCTCAACAGAATGGAGCATATATCATATTATTATACCTTAGAAGACTTACCTCGCGATTTTGCTTTTGCCGAATTATATGGGAAGCGCTCTCCCGAGTTTATGGAAATAATTGATAAAATTATTGTCCCATCAGAAAAAGTAGTATTTGTAGTTCCCGAATACAATGGTAGCTATGCCGGTATCCTTAAAATGTTCTTGGAGGCTATTTCCCCAAAAATCTGGAATCATAAAAAAGCTGCTGTAGTGGGAATTGCATCGGGTAGGGGAGGTAATTTAATTGGAATTGATCAATTGGTAACCGTTTTAAATTATTTACAGGTTAATGTAATGCCCCAACGATTGCCCATTTCCAGAATAGAAGATTTGTTGATTGATGGAGAAATTAAAGATGAAACTACCCTAAAGTTAATTAGCCAGTTTGTTGATCGATTCGTTAAGTTTTAGATATCCTTTTTTAAAAATCAATTAAAGGATTGCTTCATTAACTTTCTGCATTTGTCCCGGAACTAAATTGTCCAGTAAAACATTTCCTATTCTGATTCGTTTTAGCTCGGTTACGTGGTAATTTAATTTATAACACATTCTTCTTATTTGTCTGTTTATTCCTTGTGTTAAGATAATTTTAAATTCGCACTTAGAAATTTTTTCTACTTTACAGGGAAGGGTAATTTTACCCAGTATTTGTATTCCCTGCGACATTTTCAGAATAAACACACTGTCTATTTCTTTATCAACTTTTACGAGGTATTCTTTTTCTACAGTATTGTTTTTTTGGGTGAGGCTTTGGTTGTAAAGACCGTTATTGGTTAATAAAATCAATCCTTCCGATTCTTTATCTAAACGTCCTACATACGATAATCCATCTTCAATATTAAATACAGTATGCAAATTTTGCTGTATTAATTTGTTTAAAGTGCACTCAATTCCTCTGGGTTTGTAGAGCTTATAGTACTTGTATTTTATTTCTTCTTGAATGATGATTTCATTATAACAAACCCGATCTGCCTCATAAACCGAATCATTAACTTTTGCATATTGATTATTGATTTTTATTTTTTGCTGATATAATAAAGTAAAGGCCTCTGTTTTAGAGACCTTGAGTGTTTTGCATAAAAATGTTTGTATAGACTGATATCTAGGCATATTTATTAAGAACCTTTTGATATAAGGCTTCGTAAAGAGGTAGTATTTTCTCTAAATCAAATTTTTTAGCTTGTTCTTTGGCGTTCTGCTTAAACTTAATTAGGATTTTATCATCTTTTAAAATAGAAAGTGCATTTTGAGCCATGCTGTTTACATCACCAACATTGCTTAAATAGCCCGTAACTCCATTAACGTTAACTTCTGGTAAACCGCCCGCATTAGACGATATCACAGGAACGCCGGCAGCCATTGCTTCAAGGGCAGATAAACCAAAGCTCTCGGTTTCGGATGGAAGTATAAATAAATCGCAAACGCATAATACTTGTTCCGGATTATTTATTTTGCCTAGTCGGTGTATATCGCCACAGGTATCCAATTCTCGACACAATTGCTCAATATTGGCTCTTTCCGGACCATCACCCACTAAAATCAGCTTGGCTGGAATATGTTTTCTTACAATATTAAAGACTCTTAATACATCCTCAACCCTTTTCACTTTTCGAAAGTTTGAAATATGAATCATCAGTCGCTCTCCATTTGGTGCATAAAGATTTTTAGGGCAATTGGTTTCAGATTTTTTATAGTCGGATAGTCTAATGAAATTTGGAATCACGTCTATATTTTTTCTGATACCAAAATATTTTTTGGTATCGTTTTTTAAACTTTCAGATACTGTTGTAACGGCATCCGATTCGGTAATACTAAACGTAATTACCGGTTTGTATGCAGGGTCTCTTCCCACAAGGGTAATATCAGTTCCGTGGAGGGTAGTTATATAGGGAAGTTTAGAGCCTAGTTTTTTTAGAATTTCTCTGGCCATAAAGGCAGCGGAAGCATGGGGGATAGCATAATGTACATGTAAAATATCTAACTTTTCATATAAGGCTACATTAACTATTGTGCTTATTAAGTTTTGCTCGTATAAATCATAATCAAATAAGGCATAACTTTTAATATTTACCTCATGGTAAAAAATATTTTCACTAAAAGTATCGAGTCTGAAGGGTTGTGAGTAGGTTATAAAATGTATTTTATGTCCCTTATCGGCTAATGCTTTTCCAAGCTCGGTTGCAACAACACCGCTACCACCAAAGGTGGGGTAACATACAATTCCTATATTCATATTTTTAAATTAATGTTCAATTTAGTTGTTTATTTATTGGAAGGGTTGGAGTAAATAGTAAAACTATTTTCCTTAATCAAAAATAGCGGATTACTAAGTGTTAATAAAAAAGGGTTTAATTTTCTCGAGAAACCAATCCGGTGCCATACATGGTTTATTGGATGAAGCATTAATAAAAACAAGTGTGGTATCTCCTTTATTTAATAATTCGTTTTTTTCGTTGTAACATTCGTATTCGAATTTTATTCGTGTATTAGGCATTTCTGTAATGGAAGTTTTTATGGTTAAAAGATCATCATAATAAGCAGGTTTAAAATATTTGATATTAAAACTCAATACAGGAAGCATGATGCCCTGATCTTCCATCTCTTTGTAGCTCATCCCTAACTTTCTGAGGGCTTCTACACGGCCCACTTCGTAATAAGTTGCGTAATTTCCATAATAAACATAGCCCATTCTGTCGGTTTCGGCGTATCTAACTCTAATATTTATATCCGCGTTTAGCATAAACTATTTTTGGTGAAGTTAGTAAACTAAAACATATTCATAATCCGGATCTGTTTCAATTTAGTAAATGTTGACGGTTTAATTTTAGTTATAATGCCTTAGTTAATTCTGCGTAAATATAAAATAACATGATAAACTTGTTAATCACCAGTAAAATCAGTACATTAGAGCATATCATATGAATTCCAAAAGTTTTTTTTTATCTATAATTGTTACTGCTTTTTTATCTTGCAGCAGCCCACCAAAATTAATTAATAAGGAGGCCCTGCCGGTTAAGTTAAGCGAACAATATAAAGCTGCGGAAGATGAAAACATAAAGTCGTTTATTTTACCTTATGCTGATTCGTTAAGCAAAACAATGAATGAAGTATTAATTGTTTCGGCGCAACCCTTAACCAAGGAGCAACCCGAAAGTTTATTGGGCAATTTTGTAGCTGATATAGTTTTTAAAAGAGGCAACGAAAAATACAAGCAAATGGGCGGCGATAAAATAGACATGTGTGTTTTAAATAATGGTGGATTAAGATCGGCTCTCCCGGCGGGCAATATAACAATTGGTAAATTGTATGAATTAATGCCATTTGAAAACGAAATGGTCGTGCTGAGTTTAAAAGGGGAAAAAATGCAGGAATTATTTAATTATATAGCTGCAACGGGTGGCGTTCCTGTTTCTAATATTAAGTTGGGCATAAGCGATGCAAAAGCACATCGTATAAAAATTAATAACGATCAATTTGATTTAAGCAAAATTTATAAGGTATTAACTAGTGATTATTTAAGCACAGGGGGTGATAAAATGGGTTTTTTAAAAGATCCCCTAAAAACCGAAGTTCTTAAATACCGCCTGAGGGACGCCTTAATTGATGAATTGAGATCTCAAGGAGTTATGGGAAATAGATTAGTAGTAAGTTTAGATGGCAGAATTTATCATGAATAACAGGCGCGATTTTATAAAATATTTTTTTGGCGGAAGCGCTTATTTAAGCCTGTCGGGCATTTCTACTGATGTTTGGGCAAAGAAAGAAGTAACTAAAATTACGATCTTGCATACTAATGATGTTCATTCCCATATTGACCCATTTCCAGATAATGATCCAAAATATCCCGGATTAGGGGGTGTTGCCAGAAGAGCTAGCATTATTAAGGAAATTAGAAAACAAAATCCAAATACCTTTTGCTTGATGCCGGTGATATTTTTCAAGGCACTCCATATTTTAATGTTTATAAGGGAGAACTGGAATTTAAATTAATGTCGATGATGGGATACGATGCATCTGCCATAGGAAACCACGATTTTGACAATGGTTTGGAAGGTTTGGTTAAACCGCTTGGCTCAGCTAACTTTCCATTGATAAATTGTAATTATGATTTTTCGGACACCCCCATGGCCGGAAAAACAATACCAAGTAAAATTTTTGTAAAGGATGGAATTAAAATAGGTGTGTTTGGATTGGGAATTGAGCTGGATGGCTTGGTTTCGAAAATTAATTATGGTAAAACGCTATACCTCGATCCAATGGTAAAGGCGGCCGAACAGGCTTATTTTCTTAAAAAAGACCAAAAGTGCGACCTGGTAGTTTGCTTATCGCATTTGGGATATAAATACCCCGATGATAAGAAATTAAGTGATCTCGTTTTAGCTAAACATTCCAAAAATATCGATTTGATTGTAGGTGCTCATACCCATACATTCATAGATAAACCTCATGTTATGATTAATCGTGAAGGTAAAGAGGTTTGGGTGGTTCAGGCGGGTTGGGCAGGAATTAATTTGGGTAGAGTTGATTTTTATTTCGAAAAAAATTCGAAGAAAAAAAATGTTGATGGTTTGGCAATAAAAGTTTTGAGAAATGCAAGTGTTTAGCGAAAATATATATAAGATTTTTTTTTGTTTTTTTTTTGCTTTTATCACTTATAAAATTACTTTCGTAGTCCCGAAAAGATTTAACAACGTTATATTAATAAATATTTAAAAGGAGCTGATTTTTTAATGGAAAAAGATTTTGAAAAAGTATGGGAGAATTGTTTAGAGATTGTAAAAGATAATGTTAAACCCGAAGCATTTAAAACTTGGTTTGAACCAATTAAACCAATAAAGCTTTTAAATAAGGTTTTAACTATTCAGGTACCCAGTCAGTTTTTTTACGAATGGCTTGAAGAACACTATATAATTCTTTTACGCAAAGTAGTGAAAAAGGAGTTAGGGAATGAAGGTAAATTAGAATACAGTATTGTAATGGAGAATGCCTTTGGTGGAGCAAAACCAGTTACGGTTAAAGTACCATCTCCCAATGCAAAGGCTCTAAATAATCCTTCGGTTACAATGCCTATGGATTTAAGTAACAATCCAATCAAAAATCCGTTTATTATTCCGGGTTTACGTAAGGTTACTGTAGATTCTCAACTTAATCCTACATTCTCCTTTGATAATTTTGTAGAGGGTGATTGTAATCGTTTAGCTAGAAGCGCTGGGTTTGCAGTATCAAAAAAACCTGGAGAAACTGCTTTTAATCCATTACTCATATATGGCGGTGTTGGATTTGGTAAAACGCATTTGGCCAACGCAATTGGTATTGAGGTTAAAAATAATTTTCCCAATAAAACAGTTTTGTATGTTGGCGCCGAAAAATTCACCAATCAATTTATCGATGCTGTAAAAAACAACAGTACTAACGATTTCATTCACTTCTATCAAATGATAGATGTTCTGATAATTGATGATGTGCAGTTTTTAGGTGGTAAAGAAAAAACTCAGGATGTATTTTTCCACATATTTAATCACCTACACCAAAACAAAAAGCAATTAATTTTAACTTCAGATAAACCACCGGTAGAACTACAAGGAATTGAGCAGCGTTTGCTTTCCCGTTTTAAATGGGGACTTTCTGCAGATCTTCAGTCTCCTGGTTTAGAAACTAGAATTGCTATTCTTGAAAAGAAAGCTTACATAGATGGAACTGAACTTCCTCGTGATGTTATTGAATATTTAGCTTACAGCATCACTACTAATGTTCGTGAACTGGAAGGCGCGTATATTACCTTAAACGCACAAGCTACCCACAATAAAAAGCAAATTACACTCGAGTTGGCTCGTCAGATGATTGATAAGTTTGTGAAAAACACAGCTCGGGAGGTTTCTATCGATTATATACAAAAAGTGGTTTGTGATTATTTTCAATTGCCAATTGATGTAATGAAGAGCAAAACACGTAAACGTGAAGTTGTTCAGGCTCGTCAAATCGCCATGTATTTCTCTAAAAACTTAACAAAGGCTTCTTTGGCAAGTATTGGAATGCATTGTGGTGGTAAAGATCACGCAACTGTTCTTCATGCTTGTCGTACAGTAAATAATTTAATGGAAACCGATAAACGTTTTAAAGCTTATATTGAAGAATTAAGTAAAAAAATTACAGTATTCTAATTGATTAAAGAAAGCCGGCTAGTCCGGCTTTTTTTTGGTAATAGAATGGATTTATATTTTTATCATCTCTTAACGATTATTCAAGTTATTAATAACATTTTAACTAAAAACTAAAGTATGACCTTAGAAGAAAAAATTAACGCCGACATTAAAGCCGCAATGTTAGCAAAAGATTCAAAAAAGCTAGATGCAATTCGAGCCATTAAATCGGCTATTATTTTGCTTAAAACTTCTCCCGATGGAAATTCTCCTGATGCTGAATTAAAAACTTTACAAAAGATGGTTAAACAACGTCGCGAAACAGCTGATATTTATAAACAGCAAAATAGAGAAGACTTAGCTGCAGATGAAATTTTTCAGGCCGAGATTATTGAGAAGTATTTGCCTGCCCAAATGAGTGAGCAAGAGTTAGCCGCCGCACTTAAGGAAATTATCGCTCAGGTTGGAGCAAGCTCTGCTGCCGATTTTGGTAAAGTAATGGGTGTGGCGTCCAAATCTTTAAGTGGAAAGGCAGATGGTAAGGCCATTAGCACGCTTGTTAAACAATTACTGGGTTAGTTTGATTCCTCAAGAAGAGAAACAGTTTTTAGATGGACCGCGGTCTCGGGTTAGAGAGTTTGCTTTTCTCCTAAAAGTAGTTTTAGAATTTATAAAAGGTTTCAGAGCCCTTCACTTTATTGGGCCTTGTGTTACTATATTTGGCTCTGCCCGATTTAAGGAAGACCATCCGTATTATCATATCACACAAAGTTTAGCAGCTTCTATTTCAAAATTAGGGTTTACAATTTTAACCGGTGGGGGTCCTGGTTTAATGGAAGCCGCAAACCGGGGTGCTAAAGAGGCTAAAGGTTATAGTGTAGGTTGTAATATAATACTTCCCTTTGAACAGCATCCAAATAAGTATCTGGATAAATGGGTAAATATTAAATACTTTTTTGTTAGAAAAGTACTTCTCTCGAAGTATTCGTATGCTTTTGTTGTAATGCCCGGTGGTGTTGGCACTTTAGATGAATTCTTTGAAGCTTTAACTCTTATCCAAACCAAAATGACAGCGGGTTTTCCGGTTGTGATTATGTGTAAAGCGTTTCACTTAAAATTAATTGAGCATTTTGAATTGATGATAAAAGAAGGTACAATTAGTAAAGATGATTTAAACCTCTTCTTATTTACGGACGATATCCCTGAGGCTGTTGAATATATTAAAATTAATGCCATCGATAAATTTAAACTAAGGAAGAAAGCTCCTACAAAACCTTCGTTTATTTTTGGTGAGAGAAAATAATTCTTCTTGTCTAACTGGCTATTCCTTAAATTAATCTTAATATTTTACACTACTTCCTCCTATTAATTCAATTGGATGCCAGGTGGTTTTAATTTCCTGAAGATCGTTAATGAAGTATGGAGATTCAGCGTTTTTATCGTTCCATTTTATTTTTCCGTAATCAAATATGCGCTTTACATTTAATGCAGCGTTGGTTTTGATGGTTTTAAGTTCATTCTTGTTGTTACGACAATAAACAACTGCATTAACGTCCATGTGATTACTCATGTGGGTATGCAACTCCATACTGGAACCGGTTAAAATATTAACAACTCCTCCGGGTACATCGGAAGAGTTAATTACCTCTGCAAATGTTACTGAGCATAATGGTTTGCTTTCGGATGCCAATACAATACATGTATTACCTCCGGCAATGCAAGGAGCAATAGCAGATACAAGTCCTAGCAAGCCATCTTCTTCTGTTGCTATTATTGCAATAACTCCCATAGGTTCAGGTACAGAAAAATTAAAGTGCGATGAAGCAACGGGGTTAACGCTTGAATTTATGGCTTGGTATTTATCGCACCATCCTGCAAAATAAATGATGCGGTCTATACTGTTTTCAACTTCTTGTTTTGCTTTTAAAGAGGAGTACCCCTGAATTATTAATTCTTCTATAAATTGTGCTTTTCGTCCCTCAAGCATTTCAGCAATTCTGTATAAAATCTGCGAGCGATTAAAAGCAGATTTAGAACTCCATAATCCAAAGGCACTGCGGGCACTAACAACAGCATTTTTAAAATCTTTTCGTGAGCTTAAGCACACATTAGCAATTGTTTCTCCTGATTTACTTTTCAGCGCATAATATCTCCCGCTCTCTGTTCTGGGAAACTGTCCGCCAATATAAATTTTATAAGTTTTTAATACATTTATTCTGGGCATAGTTTATTTTTAAATTGTAATTGTGACTAAAAAATTAAACATTTTTCTCTTTAAAACTCTCTTATTAGGTTAATTCAACATAAGGCAACAGGCCGTGTAATCCACCCTCTCTACCAAATCCGGATTCTTTATAGCCACCAAAAGGAGAAGTGGGGTCAAACTTATTATAGGTATTGGCCCAAACAACACCTGCTTTTAATTTTGTAGTTAGATTAAAAATTTTAGATCCTTTATCTGTCCATACGCCAGCTGATAAACCAAATGGAGTATTATTGGCTTTTTCAATAACCTCTTCTATTGTCCTGAATGTTTGAACAGCAAGCACGGGTCCAAATATTTCTTCCTGAACAATTTTATGCGATTGCGAGGTTTCTAAAAAAAGCGTGGGTTTACACCAATATCCTTTTTGGGGGAGTATACAGTTAGACTGGTAAATTTCAGCCCCTTCATTTATACCTATTTTGATGTATTTATTAATGGTATCCAGTTGTTCTTTAGAATTGATAGCTCCAACATCTGTATTTTTGTCTAATGGATCACCAATTATAAGCGTGTTTAACCGATCTTTTAACTTGCGGATAACTTTCTCTGCGATAGATTCCTGAATAAATAATCTGGAGCCTGCGCAACAAACATGCCCCTGGTTGAAGAATATACCATTAATAATACCTTCTACGGCCTGATCTAGCGGAGAATCTTCAAAAATAATGTGTGCCGCTTTTCCGCCTAATTCGAGTGTGGCCTTCTTATCAGTTCCTGCAATTGCTTTTTGGATAACTTTTCCTACTCCTGTAGAGCCTGTAAATGCAATTTTATTGATGCCCGGATGATTAACAATTGCTGCACCGGTAGATCCGTTGCCTGTTATAATGTTTACCACTCCGGGAGGCAATCCGCTTTCTTCAATTATTTCAGCCAATTTTAAAGCGGTTAACGGAGTTGTTTCCGCTGGTTTTAAAACCACAGTATTGCCTGTAGCCAAGGCAGGTGCAATTTTCCAGGCAGCCATCAATAAGGGGAAGTTCCAGGGAATAATCTGTCCCGTAACCCCAATAGAATTTACTTTCTTGCCTGGAAATGCATATTCAAGTTTGTCTGCCCATCCTGCGTAATAAAAAAAATGATTAGCTGCTAATGGCACATCAATATCACGACTTTCTCTTATGGGTTTTCCGCCATCCATACTTTCTATTACCGCAAATTCACGAGCCCTTTCCTGTATCATCCTTGCAATTCTGTAAATATATTTTCCGCGCTCTTTTGCCGGCATTTTGCTCCAGATTTTTTCATAAGCCAAACGCGCCGCTTTAACTGCTTTGTCTACATCCTTTTGGTTGGCCTCTGCAATTAGCGCTAATACTTCCTCGTTACCCGGGCTAATGGTTTTAAAGTACTTGCCGTTATTAGGTTTCTCCCATCTTCCACCAATAAAAAGATCATATTGTTTTTTTAATTTAATATGATCTGTACTTTCTGGTGATGCCGAATAATTCCAAGTTGTATTGAAATTTAATTGCCGAGTTGCTGTTTTTTTTGCCATAACATAATAGTATTTAAAAATACATAATTCGATTTAAAATATAAATCTAAACAGTTTCTTTTTTTAATTTATTTATCTGTTCCTGCAGAAATTAAGAAAACATTTGCAATTATTCTATCAGGTATTGTAGGCGCTTTTTATAGCTATTTAAATAGAAAATATGGATAAATTAAATAAAGCAATGATGTATGCATTCTTTATTAATTATCTAAATAAAGTAAAAGCACCCCTGTATTCCCTTTTGTTATTTTGTAAATCGTAAAACAATAAATTGTAGATATAGATATCTTGTGGGGCTGATTTTGTATCGTTTTTGCCGTTCCATCCCTTTGGATATTCTTTACTACTAAAAAATACATTTCCCCATCGGTCAAATATCTTAAAAGAATAGTCGAGGTTTTTATTAATCCCTCTAATAACAGGTGTAAAGGTTTCATTAAGGTTATCTTCATTAGGACTAAAACTGTTCGGTATAAAAACCAAAGTTTCGTCTACTATTTTTAATTCCTTACTCATACTATCGCTGCAAGTTCCTTTATAGGCCACAAGGGTTATCAGATATGTTCCGGTATCGGTTATATTAATGAGGGGTGAAGCAAGGGTTGAAGTTGTTTCATTTAATAAATACCATTTATAATCTGTTGCATTTACCGAGGTATTTATTAAATCTAAAATTGGACTAAATACACTTACGGTAGCGGATGGATTAAAGTTGAAATTGGCAGTAGGACTTTCATACAATTGGATAAAATTTTCAATTAGAGTATCGTTAGTACAACCATTGTTATCCTTTACCCAAAAATTTAAATTAATGGTATCACCACTCGTAAACGTAATAGAAGTATCAAATGAATTAGCAAAAAAGGTATTATTAAAGTTCCAATTACACTCGGCTTGATTTAAGGTTAGACTGTTAAAGTTTACGCTAAGTGGCAAACAACCTTCGTATAAACTGGCTTTAAGATCTATCTGAGGATTTGGATTAACGTTAACTGTTACTAAAACTGTATCCTCGGTATTGGGGCATTCGTTGTTTCCGGTTAGTGTATATACCGTTGTTGCAGAAACTTGGCAAAGCGGGTTGGAAGTGTTACTTAAATTAAGTCCTGTAGTAGGCTGCCATGTATAATTAGCAGCACCGCCTGCAGTTAAATAGGCTGAATCGCCCAAACAAAAAATAGCACCTTGTGCCATGATTTTGGCTTTCTCACTTACTAAAGTTTTTATAAAAATGGTGTCTTTACAACTATTTATACTGCCAATTAAAGTATAAATTATGCTTTGTGATGGAAAAACACTAATAATTGAGTCTGTGCTTGAACTAATGCTACTAGACGGTAACCAGGAATACGTTAAAGCACCTGTAGCCTGATAGGTAACTTGTTCGCCGGTACAAAAAATAGTATCGCCACTAAATTGCAAATTAGGAGAGGGACTAACGCTTAAATTAATATAAGCTGTATCAAAACATATTCCATTATAACCAATTACAGAGTAATTAACAGAGCTATTCGCACTTACAGTAGGATTTGCTGTAAATGGGTTAGATAGGCCTGTTGCAGGTGCCCAGGTATAAGTGTTTGCACCGTTTGCCAGAAAAACACTTGTTTCACCTCTGCATAATGAATTTACTCCACTTACTGTTATACTTGGTATATTATAAACCACGCTTCTTACAATAGCAGTATCCGAACAACTGCCTATATATCCAATAACAGTATAATTGGTAGCAACCGTTGGACTAACTACTACCGATGATCCAGATGTGCTTAATATTCCTGCATTAGAAAACCATGTATAATTGTTGGCCCCAGTGGCTTGAATGGTCTTGGAGTTGCCTGAGCAAACTTCAATCAAAGTATCTACACTAATTATTGGCTTAGAGCTTACGTTGATATTAACAATAATACTATCAGTGCAATTTAATTTTTTTCCAATTACGGTATATTGAGTGTTATTTATTGGACTTACCGTAACACTACTGCCGTTTGTGGAACTAATATTGCTGTTGGGTAACCATTGGTATGTGTTGGCTCCACCCGCTGTTAATATTTGCGACTGACCCGAACATATAGTTGCGTTATTCGGAATTACACTAATGCTAAATACAGAGTCGGTTAGTTTAATAATGGTATCCAGCAAACAATCGCTGGCATCTTTTATGGTTACTTTGTAAGACCGGGGGTAGTAGACCATGTATAGGTGTAATTGCCGTAACTATTGGTTCCGGCTACGTTTATAACACCATCGCAAACTCCATTACAACTTGGGTTAGTAAAGGAAATATTAGCCCCTAATGGAATATAGGTAATGTTGTTTGTTCTCAGTTTATTAATATAAATAGCATTATTTGCTGTGTTGGGTGCCCCCGGAGTTTCATCCACCCCAGCATTTCCTATACTCCAGTTGTTTTGTATGAAAGGGTCTGATTTGTTCTGGTAATTTTTTAAATACATTACTTTATTTTGTGTGTTGCCACCAAAAAAAACATTGTAATTGATCACACTTGTTCCCCATCCTATTGCCTGATATTGGCTGTTTCCGTTAGGATTGATTATTTTGCAACAATCTTCGCTGTTGTTAAAAATCATTACTTGATCAGATCCTATTGATGTACTATTGGTAAAACCTGTGCTCGGATAGGCCGAATTTGCTGAATTGGGGAAGGTAGGGTTCTTCTCTAAAAGTGATGATGATGATGAAAGTATATAAACGTAATCATTATTAATATCTGTAGAGTCATCGGGCGGTATTTGTGGATTTCGATCTACATTGTTGTAAATTACAATTATAGATCCTGGTTTAACACATTGCCACTGTGCATCATCAGAAAATCTTAGACAGCCTGGTGTTATTCCGTTTGTTCCGTGCGAGCCATTATTGTCATCAATTACCCAACCCCTTATATCTGCACAATAAACACTGGTACAATTTGGGGTCCCTACAACGATGAGTTCTACATATTCAGCTCTGCCAGATCCGGTAGCAGGTAATCCTTGAGATATTTCATTTATAATGACTTGGGCTTCAACCTTATTTAAAAGGAAGAAAAAAAATAACGCCCATATTTTAATTGATCTAGTCAAACTATATTAATAACCAAATTTAAGGAATTAAGATTTTAATCTTTAAGTTAATATACCAACGAATGATCTCTAATTTACATTAAATAAAAGTTAAAATAAGCAATAACGATGTGTTTAAATGCCTGAGGTTAAATTGCTAATTAAGCATTGAACTTTTAAAGTAATAAACTATTAATGTTATCTTTGAGCCATGCAATCCGAAACTATTTTAATCTTAGATTTTGGTTCGCAGTATACCCAATTAATAGCACGCAGGGTTCGCGAACTTAATATTTACTGTGAAATCCACCCGTTTAATAATTTTCCAGCCATTGGTCCCCATATTAAAGGGGTTATTTTAAGTGGTAGCCCATTTTCGGTAAGAGATCCCGAGTCTCCTCGCCCCGATTTAAGTCAGA
>JBIICS010000053.1:0-17577 GCA_044238735.1 Bacteroidia bacterium | reverse complement strand
GTGCAATTAATTATAAAACTTACTCTTTAAAAATATTATATAGCAATATCTTGTAAGAAACTAAAAACAACTTCATTTGTTTTAATATTCCTAGGCAATATTAATTAAATCATAAAAAAGACCTCAAGATTTTGGCTTAACAAGAAAGAGAAAAGAGAAGACTAAATTAAGTTTAGAATTAGTCCGGGCGCAATACCAAGAAGAATGGTTAAGATACAGGTTAAGACTAATACTGTATTTTGAATAGAACTAAGACTTAATTTTTCTTCAGAAGTAGGATCAGCCATATACATTGCTTTTATAATTCTGAAATAATAAAAGATACCTATACAGGAGTTAACAACGGCCAATATAACCATCCAAACATAGTTTTTACTGATAGCGGCAGAAAATACCGAAAATTTTGCCATAAATCCTGCAGCAGGAGGAATACCTGCCATTGAGAAAAGCGCAACCGCAATTCCAAAAGCCAATAAAGGATTTCGTTTAGCTAAACCATTAAAACCTTCAAAAGAATCATCTTTTGTTTGCTCCTCAACCATTATTACGCCTAAAAACAAAACAACAGACGCTAACGAGTATGCCGCAGCATAAAGGAGAATAGCATTAGCCGAATTGTTACCCATTGAAAAAATAGCCAATAAAAAATATCCAGCATGACCAATAGACGAATAAGCAAGAGTACGTTTAACACTGGTTTGCACAACAGCCGAAATGTTACCAACAGTCATGGTTAAAGCCGAAATAATCATAAGCGTTTTGGCCCAATAACCTTCAATATCTCCAAATGCTTCGCTAAACAATCGATAAAGCGCCGCAATACCGGCTGTTTTTACAACAGTAGCCATAAAAGCGGTTACGACCGTTGGAGCACCTTGGTAAACATCTGGAGCCCAGAAGTGAAAGGGCACAGCAGAGATTTTAAAAGCCATTCCCACCATCACTAATAAAACGCCAGCATAAAAAATGGAAGGAAGGGTGTTAACATTATTAATAACATATTGCTTAATACCTGTTAAATGAAATGAACCGGTAACTCCGTATAGGAGAGCAATACCAAATAAAATGATTCCGGTTGCAAAAGCACCCATTAAAAAGTATTTAAGAGCAGCTTCGTTAGAAAAGAAATCGCGTTTACGGGAGCCTGCTAAAATATAAACCGATATAGACATAATTTCTATTCCCAAAAATAACATGGTTAGATTGGAGAAAGAGACCATAACCATGGCTCCTGTTAGAGCAAAAATTAGCAATGCAACAGTTTCTGCTATTGGTACATCTAAGGAATCGGCTTGGTTGCTATACAATAAAACTATTAGAAGAGTTGTAAAGGCCATTAACGATGTAAAAACAATAGAGTAATTGTTTATAAACAACATATCGTTGTACCAACGAAGGGAAGAATCCCAATCGGCCACACTTAAGCCTATAACCGCAATTAACCCAATTACCGAAATTGGAATAACCATTTTGCGTAAGCTGAAAAGGCCGCTAATTAAAGCTATAACACCAAGAACGGAGAGGCTTACAAGGGCATTCATATAAATAGTTTATTTATTAATAATATTAACCAATTGTTCTACTGCGGGTTGCGCAATATCTGTAAACGTTTTGGGGTACAAACCAATCCAAAAGATCATGATTACAATTGGAATTAAAACTGCTTTTTCATTTACTCCAATATCAGAAAAGCCAATAGTTGCCGCTGATTCCGGACCAAACATCACTTTTTTGTAAGTATTGAGCATATAGATTGCACCCAAAATAATTGTTAAACCTGCAAACACAGCACCCCAAACGCTATATTTAAAAACACCCATTAATAACATAAACTCTCCAATAAAACCATTGGTTAAAGGCAACGCAACACTTGCCATCATTATAATCATGAACAATACGGCAAAATGTGGTGCTTTGTTGGCAATACCGCCCAATTCTTCAATTTGGCGAGTACCGGTTTTTGAGGAAATGATATCTAAAATAAAAAATAACCCCACAACATTAATACCATGGCTTAACATTTGAATTACAGCGCCTTCCATGCCTTGTGAGTTTAAAACAAAAACACCGGCAGCAATTAATCCAACGTGAGCAATAGAGGAATAAGCCACTAATCGTTTGGCGTCTTTTTGAATAATTGCCAAAAAGGAGGCGTAAACAATTCCGATAATCGAGAGCCCCACCGCAATGCCTCCATAGCATTCAACTCCAAAAGGAACAACTGGCAATAGCCAGCGAATAACACCATAAATACCCATTTTAAGCATAATGCCAGAAAGTAACATGGTGGCCGGGGTTGGAGAAACGGTATAAGTATCGGGTTGCCAAGTATGAAAAGGAAAAACAGGCATTTTTATTGCAAAAGCGATAAAGAAACACCAGAACAGCCAACGCTGACTGTCGTCGCTTAAAATAACTGTATAAAACTCAGCAACATCAAAACTATGCGAACCCGGGGTTTGGAAGTAGATGTAAGCAATTGCAGCTAACATAAATAAACTACCTACAACAGTATAAAGAAAAAATTTAAAGGTAATTTTTACTCGATTTTCTCCACCCCAAAGAGCAGAGAGAAAATAAACAGGAATTAGTGCAAGTTCCCAAAAAATATAAAAAAGTAAGGCATCCATAGCCATAAACACCCCCAATAATGCCGCTTGCATAAACATAATGAGCGCATAGAACACATTAGCATTTTTGTACTGGTGTTTAAAAGAAGACAATATGATAAGAGGTGTTAAAAAGGTAGTTAATAACACGAGGAGATAACTTATTCCATCTATTCCTAATTTAATGGTTAAACCAGCTTCAGGAAACCAGGGCTGAGAAAAAACAAATTGATAGTCTGCTGTTGGTTGGAAAGAGAAATAGGGAACTAAAGAGATTCCAAACACAACCAGGGACTGAATAAAAGCCCATTGTTTAACGTTTTCAGATTTAATAAGCAACAACTCGATGCCTATTATTATGGGGAGAACAACTAAAAGTAAACTTATCATATGTTTCCGATTACATACCGGTATTGGCATGCAAAGCTAACAAATTTTAATAGAAAAGAGCAGGTTTTGGCTAAATTAATAAGCCCTTAATACGAGCTCTAAAGCACGGATATTGAGAAGTTTAGAAAAAAGAGAGAAGAACAAAGAGGAGAGAATGGTGTTAAGGGGTGTAACAAGTTCGAACAAAGAATAATAGGAGTATTAAGAAAACACAGATGAAAGGTTTCGGTGTCTTTTACTGAAATTTAAAAATCAAATAGTTCCAATGTTAATTAAAACATTTGTACCATTAAACAAAGGAATTATTAACCAATGGTTGATTTTATTAATTTTGTTAATGAAGAATTTCAAAAAGGTATTTTTCATAATACTATCCCTTTTTTGTGTTGAGTTTGCTTCCGGTCAGGACTCTCTGAAGTTTAATCCCGTAAAACCCAATAAATTTTTTTTTAAATCTGTTTTACTCGATACCCGCGATGTTTTTATTGCGCCTGTTCATTGGCAAAAGCAACAGTGGATTATGGCAGGGGGTGTTTGCGCCGTTACAGGAGGATTGATTGCATTTGATAGGCAAATTAATTTATATACACAACAAAAGCGAAATAGTTATACAGATACGTTATCTAAACTTTTTTTTGAACCCATAGGTAGAGGTATATATTCTTTTCCAATATTAGGTGCATTTGGCCTGCATCACGCTATAACTGGAAACGAAAGAAGTGGGCGCGTATTTTATTTGGGTGCAAAATCGGCCGCTATTTCTGCATTATTGGTTACCGTGTTAAAGTATACATTTGAGAGACACCGGCCTTATCAGGATAATCCTGCAAATCCTTATCAATGGGAATTCTATAGAGGAAAATTAAAATACCGTTCTTTCCCTAGTGGTCATACTATAACCGCTTTTTCGGTTGCAACAATTATTGCAACAGAATTCAATAATAACTGGTACGTGCCCCTTATTTGTTATACGCTGGCTGGTTTGGCTGGTTTATCTCGCATGAACGATAATAAACATTGGGCTTCGGATGTTTTTATGGGCGCAGCACTGGGCTTCAGTGTTAGTAAGATGATTTATTATAGAAATAATTGGAAAATTAATCTAAAAGCTAAACCAAATAAATGGTATGGTGGTCAGTATTAATACTTAATGATATTCTATTAAATAAAATGATAAATTAGCCCTATAAATTTTCTTATGAAATTATCTAACCGTGTAAATAGCTTAACCGAGTCGCAAACACTGGCCATGGCCAAGAAAAGCCGCGAACTTCAGGCTCAGGGAATAGACATTATAAGTTTAAGTATAGGAGAACCCGACTTTAATACTCCTGATTTTATTAAAGAGGCAGCTAAAAAAGCTATAGATGAAAATTATACTCACTATACGCCGGTTCCGGGCTTTCTTGAATTAAGAGAGGCAATAGCAATTAAATTAAAGCGCGATAATAATTTAGATTTTAAGGCGGCTAATATTGTAGTATCAACGGGAGCTAAACAATCGCTGGCTAATGTTTTTTTAAGTTTAATAGATGAAGGAGACGAGGTAATTGTTCCCACTCCTTACTGGGTGAGCTATTCAGATCAGATAAAATTGGCCGGAGGAACGGTTAAATACATTCACACATCAGTAGATAACGATTTTAAATTTACAGCACAGGAGTTTCAGGAAAGTATATCATCTAAAACCAAAATGATAATTTTTAGTTCTCCTTGCAATCCAACGGGAAGTTTATACAGTAAGGAAGAGTTAGGAGCAATAGCTAATGTACTAGCCAATTACCCCAATATTTACTGCGTTTCGGATGAGATATACGAACTAATTAATTTTGCAGGAAGGCACGAAAGTATTGCGCAGTTCGAAAAAATAAAAGATCAGGTTGTAGTGGTTAATGGCGTTTCTAAAGGTTTTGCAATGACTGGATGGCGAATTGGATATATTGCCGCTGCATTGCCAATTGCACAGGCATGCGAGAAGATGCAAGGACAGTTTACAAGTGGAACATGTTCGGTTGCACAACGCGCCTCAATAGCAGCCATGTTGGCCGAACCAAGTGTTACTTACACTATGCGTGAGGCTTTTAAAAAGAGACGCGATTTAGTGTTGAATTTATTAGCCGAAATTAAAGGATTAAAATGTAATATTCCCCAAGGCGCATTTTATGTGTTTCCAGATATCACCTCTTTTTTTGGCAAGTCCTATAATGGAACAGTTGTTAAGAATTCATACGACATGTCTATGTATCTACTAAATGAGGCACATGTTGCAGTAGTTGCAGGAGAGGCGTTTGGTGATAATAATTGCATACGTTTATCTTACGCCACCTCCGATGATAAATTAATAGAAGCCATCAAAAGGCTTAAGTCTGCTCTCGAAAAACTAAATTAATACTATTTAATGTTAAACAAATAGGTAATGAAATTTAAAAAAACACTTTTACCTTTTTTGTTTTTATCCATTCTTTTTTATAAAACAAACAACGCTCAGCAGGTAGTCGCCGATACGCTTCAACCTCATTTTAAAAAAAGTTTGTTTATTTCTCAAGCAGTAACTGGCGGTATTCTTTACACGGGTTTTTATAATGCATGGTATAAAGACTATAATACAGGCCGTTTCCATTTTTTTAATGATAATAAAGAGTGGTTTCAAGTTGATAAGATGGGCCATATATATGGGTCGTATCATTTCACTGATTTATTAAATAATCAATACAGATGGGTGGGGTATTCAAAAAGCAAATCCCTTCTGCTTTCTGTTGCGGCCAGTAATCTTTATTTTGCCGGCATTGAAGCAATGGATGGTTTTTCGGGTGGCTGGGGATTTTCGGCAGGAGATTTACTTGCCAATATAAGTGGTAGCGCCATTTCGGCGTTACAAATTGCACTTTGGGATGAACAAAAAATTCAATTAAAGTTTCTTTATATTCCTTCGCCTTTTGCAGCACTTCGACCCGAGTTATTAGGAAATAATTTTCCATCCCAATTAATAAAAGATTACAATGCACAGTCTTATTGGTTGTCGGCCAGCCCTTTTGCTTTTATGAAGCAAGACGGCTGGTACAAGGCCCTCCAACTTTCTTTTGGATATGGAGCAAATGGGATGATTGCAGCATCTGCCAGCAAACAACAGGAATTAGGCTTTAGTTCACAATTGCGTTACAGACAATATATGATTTCTTTGGATATAGATTGGACTAAATTACCAGTTAAAGACCCCAAATGGAGAAGGTTTTTAAGATGCTTAAATGTTATCAAGTTTCCGTTACCACAATTAGTATGGGCTAAAGGAAAACCAGCTTTTGAATTTCTTCCAAAATATTAATTGATTTTCCATCTGATTTAGCATACTTTTGCGAAAATTTTTTAGATGAAAAGCTTATTAATTACCTTATCTGCCTTATTAATTTCGATTACGTTATTTGGTCAAATGGTTATTATCCCTAACGGAAACCCCCCTACTACAGGTTTGCCTGGAAACACCATACTTAGAAAACCATTAGGAAGTTATTGGGGATTTGAACGTTCTGCAATTATTTACAGTGGATCAGAAGTAGGATTAAGCGGCACCATTACAGGAATTTCATTTTTTTTAGATTCAGCCTTTTTGCCTGAGGCCGTTCCGGTTAAAGTTTTCGTGAAAGAAACGGATAGCACCTATTTTTTAACTAATACCACCGTTACATCCGAGGAACAAGGCGCCACGTTAGTTTTTAATCAGACCATTTCTAACTTCGTGTCCGGTAACTATGTAAACATACCTTTCTCAACGGGTTTTGTATACAATAATGCCCGCTCCTTAAAAATAATTATAGAAGTTAATGGAGGAGGAAGCGGTATAGAAGATGCAACTGCAAAAAGGTTCAGGTATAATAGCACCTTAAACAATAGCTTTCAATATTGGCAAGCAGATGGAAATCCACCCACCTCAACTGGAACACTATCAAATTTCCGTCCGAATATTAAAATTAAATTTGAACCCACAACACCTTGTACAGAGCCTCCATTTATAGGGAACATTGTGGTTAGCGACACTACGTTATGTGCATCCGAGAATGTTTTATTAAGTTTTGACTCCATATTTTTTGGTATTGGTCAGGTTATTCAATGGCAAACATCTGCTGATGGTGTAAACTGGGCAAACATTAGTGGAGCAAACGAAGCCACCTATTCTGCTTCAATTACTGAAGATACATTCATAAGAGCATCTATAACATGTGGCGCTAGTACCGAATATTCAGATCCGGTTAAACTATACCTTAATCCATCCATTTCTTGTTATTGTACACCTATACACTCTAACTCCTGCACGGCTAGTATTAATAATATTGCAATAACAGGCACTTCATTAAACAATAGCTTAACTTGTAATAACGGTGCATCGCCCTTTATTAGTTTTATTGATTCCGGAAACACCACCGCAACTCTTGTAAAAGGAAATACCTATCCGTTTTCTATTACAACTAACGCCAGCAGAATAATTTCGGTTTGGCTTGATTTTAATCAAAATGGTTTTTATGATACTTACGAATGGTTTCAGCCTTCAACATCTTCTTTAGCAAATGTTTCTACGTTATATTCGTTTGTTGTTCCAACCACAATCCCAATAGGCAAAATAGGCATGCGGGTTAGGGTTCGCGCCACGGGAAATACAAACGATGCAACAAGTTCGTGCTTGTCTTTTGGAAGCGGAGAAACTCAGGATTATATTTTAAGTATTATTGAACCAAGCCCATGCACAGAGCCACCTTTAGCAGGCAGTATAAATGTTAGCGACACCCTTCTCTGCCCGGGTACCCCTTATACTTTAGGAGTTGTTGGTTATGCCTATGGAGCCGGACAAACCAATCAATGGCAAGTTTCTGCCGATAACAGTAACTGGACAGACTTGTTAAATGAGACTGATATAATTTACAGCGACACCCTAAACACTCCTGTTTATGTAAGGTTTACAACCACATGCGGATCATCTACTTCGTCTACAGCATCTGTTTTTATAGGCCTAAAACCGGTTATTGAATGTTATTGTTTCAGTTACGCAACCAATACCGCTGATGACGATATTGGAAGAGTAGTGTTTAATACTATTGATAACGGTTCTAATATACCGCCGTTAAATAATCCAACTTCCGTTAATACCTATACCGATTTTACCAATATTTCAACAACTTTAATAAAAGGAAGTACTTATCCTATCAAAGTCAGTCAGATAAACGAGGATGTGTTCTATGATTGTGAGATAAGTGTATATATTGATTATAACATCAATGGTATTTTTGAAGTGCCTGAAGAGCAGGTTGTTTTAGGAATTACAACCGATACCGGTATGACGCTTACAGGAAATATAGATGTTCCGATAATTGCTTCCAGTGGAACAACCAGAATGCGGATAGTACTCAGCGAAACACAGGGCTTAGGACCCTGCGAAACATATAGTTGGGGCGAAACTGAAGATTATACGGTAGTATTAACTGATCCGGGGCCTTGTACAGACCCTCCTGTGGCAGGTAATACTCAAGCAAATAAAACTGAGATTTGCTTTGGCAATAGTGTTAACCTGAGTTTGGCGGGTAATAGCTTTGGTTCCGGACAAACATATACCTGGCAATCATCTATCGATAGTGTTAACTGGAATGACATAACTGGAGCCTATCAGGCTGTATATTCTACCAACACGCTAAACGTTACTCGTTTCTTCAGATGTAAGTTAACTTGCGGTGTTGGAATTTCGTTTTCTATTCCGATTAAGGTTACGGTTAAACCTTTTAATTTATGTTATTGTAATACCGGTTTGCAAAATAACTTTTGCGACAATAATACCGGTATTTTAGGTGTTGAGATTGTTTTTGAAGACCTCATCAATTACAATCAGTGTTCAACTGGTGGTCCGGCTTATACCTCTTTTCCATCTTCCGCCGTTACCGATAATTTGGGAATAGGGCAGATTTACAACATAAGGGTTATAGCTAATAGTACGGCAAATATTGGAATGTGGATTGATTACAATCGAAATGGGGTTTATGAAATGGCCGAATTTATTTTTATTGCAAGTAACCAAACAGCCGGAACTCCTGCAAACGCTTTCTTTACAGTACCTCAAACAGCTCTTTTAGGAGAAACCGGAATGAGAATAAGAACGTGTAACTCCATCTTTGGAGCATCGGATGCTTGTACATTATTCTTTACAGGAGAAACACAAGACTATGTAATTACGATTGATAATTCGGTTGGATTAGAGTCTAAATTCGAAAATAGAAACCTAACCATTGCTCCTAATCCGGCAAATCAGGTTATTAATATCAGCGGGCGGGGCATAGAAGGACAGGTAGCTGATTTTGCTTTATTTTCAGTAAACGGCGCTATGGTTAAGTCGGGCATACTTAACGTTAGTAATGGTGGTATTATGTCGAGCATTAATATTGCCGATTTAGCAAGCGGTGTTTATCAAATAATGGTAAAAGGGACTAACACTGTTTTAAATCAAAAAATAGTCATTCAGCGTTAATTATAGTATCCTCTAAATAGTAAGCCTCCGGATTATATCGGGGGCTTTTTTATTGTATTTTTGCTAAGCTTTTTTAGAATTCTAAGCATGAGTAAAATATTAAATTACATAAACGGAGAGCTGATAGAACCCATTGGTAAATTATACATAGATAATTATCAACCAGCCACCGGAAAGGTATACAGTTTAATTCCGGATTCAGATGAACGCGATGTTCAATTAGCTGTTGAAGCTGCTCGCAAGGCTTTTCCAGAATGGTCGGTCCTGCCTAAAGAAAATCGCAGCAAGGTGCTGGTTCGCATATCGGAATTAATAGAAAAGAATCTTGACCGATTAGCTTTAGCCGAAAGTAAGGATAATGGAAAACCTGTAAAACTTGCTAAAACCGTTGACATTCCCAGAGCGGCGGCTAACTTTTATTTTTATGCAACGGCCATTTTGCATGATCATACAGAGGCACATCCTATGGAGAATCGTGTAATTAATTATACATTACGGCAGCCCATTGGAGTGGCAGGATGTATATCTCCATGGAATTTGCCCTTGTATTTATTTACCTGGAAGATAGCTCCGGCTTTGGCTTCTGGTAACTGCGTGGTGGCAAAGCCAAGTGAGATAACACCCATGACGGCCTATTTGCTTTCTGAATTGTGTATTGAAGCCGGTTTGCCTAAAGGGGTGTTAAACATTGTTCACGGCTTAGGACCTAAAGTAGGTTCGGCTATAACTGAACATCCTCAGATTCCGGTTATATCGTTTACAGGCGGTACAGCAACCGGAGCGCAAATTTCGAGAGTGGCCGCACCCATGTTTAAGAAATTATCACTTGAACTGGGAGGAAAAAATCCTAACATCATTTTTGCCGATTGCGATTATGAGGAAGCATTGAAAACTACTATGCATTCTTCCTTTGCCAATCAGGGGCAAATATGTTTATGTGGTTCCCGTATTTTTGTTGAGCGACCGATTTACGAAAAATTTAAAAACGATTTTGTTGCCAAAGTAAAAGAGCTAATACCAGCTGATCCGTCGAACGAAAATTCTAAAATGGGTGCGGTAGTATCAAAACCACACATGGAAAAAATTCTATCCTATATTGAATTAGCAAAAGAAGAAGGCGGAATAGTTTTAGCCGGAGGAAAACGTAAGATGATGGAAGGTGATTTGGCAGAAGGTTATTTTTTAGAACCGACTGTTATTGAAGGATTATCATATAACTGTCGCACTAATCAGGAAGAAATTTTTGGCCCAGTTGTAACCATTATGCCTTTTGATACCGAAGAGGAGGTTTTAATGTATGCTAACTCAACCAAGTATGGTTTGGCCTCTACGGTTTGGACACGTGACTTAAACAAGGCACACCGCATTGCAAATAATCTTCATACCGGTATAGTTTGGATTAACTGTTGGTTGTTAAGAGATCTAAGAACGCCATTTGGCGGAGTTAAGGCAAGTGGAGTGGGAAGAGAAGGTGGCTTTGAGGCATTACACTTCTTTACCGAGCCTAAGAATGTATGTGTTAAGATTGCATAATAAATATTTATACTATAAAAAATGATCGAAAAAACTAAGAGCATTTATCGTTTTATTTCTCCGAAATTTCAAACCGTACACTTAGATTACAAAGTTGATAATACCCCTCGTTACGGTCATGGTAAACCACCGCATAAAGGTTTATATGACATAATAAATGCTGAAAGGGAAACGTATAAAGAAATTATAAATGAGGCTGTAAAAGTAAAAGAGCGGTTCTTTGAAATTAAAACAATAGACAAGAAAACAAATGAAGTAGAGCCTGTTTATAATAGTGGTTTCTTACCCGGGCTGGATATTGTGGGAATTTATACCCTAATATTAAAGTATAAGCCTAAGAAGTTTGTGGAGGTTGGATCCGGCAACTCAACCAAAGTGGCCTATAAATGTATAAAAGACAATAACCTTTCAACCGAAATTATTTCTATTGATCCAATGCCACGAGCAGAGATTGACTCTCTGGCAAACAAAATAGAACGAAAGCCTTTTGAACATACTGACTTTTCCTTTATTTACGATTTAGAACCGGGTGATATTTTGTTTATTGATAATTCACATCGTATACTTCCAAATTCTGATTCTACCGTTTTTTATTTAGAGGTATTGCCTAAGCTTAAGAAAGGTGTGATTGTTCATATACACGATATTTATCTGCCATACGATTATCCTCAGTTTATGTGCGATCGTTATTATTCGGAGCAATATGGTTTAGCCATGTTTATTTTAGCAAACCCTGAAAAATACAAAACGCTGTTCCCAAATTATTTTGTAAGTGAGGATAAGGAATTAAGCACGATGCTTAATCCAATATTTAATCATGAAAGTTTAAAGGGGGTTGAAAGACATGGCGGTTCTTATTGGTTGATAATAGATTAGATACCGGTGTTATAAGATTTAATGAGCGATTCAATAATTAATAGGTTTTATAATTCTTTATACTGGAATAAGGCGATAGATAGGATCTGTCATTTGCTTTTTGGTTTCTTATCTTTTTTAGCAGTTTATTATTACAAGGAACGCATGTTGCCTTTTGATAATGCTTTTTATGTTTTTAAACTTATACATTTTAACGGTTTTAATATAGAGAATGGCAGGTGGGGAGCAGTTCCTACTCAAATTTTGCCCTTAATTGCGCTTAAGCTTAATGCGAGTTTAAAAACTATCATGCAGCTCTATTCCTTAAATATACTTCTCTTTCATTATGTATGTTTTCTTATTATCCGTTATATCATAAAAGACAAATGGTTTGCTTTGATACTTGCCTTGTCGCTAGTTTTGCTTTACCGTTATACCTTTTATTATTCGGCTTCTGAAGTGCATTTTGGATTTGGTATAACAGCTATAATCGGCGCTCTTTTAAATAAAAACATAGCCAATTATTCCAATAAAAAAAAACTGTTTTGGAGTATGTTGGTTCTGTTCGGCACCTTGTATTTGTTATACACTCATATGCTTTTTGTTTTCTATGTACCCTTATTTTATTTAACATCATGGTTAATTAATAAGGAGAACCGAAAGGAAAAGGTTTTTTATGGTGTTTTTGTACTTAATATTGCTTTAGTGTTGCTCAAGATTTTGAGTATTAAAAGCGACTCGTATGATGCTTCAAAAATTCCAAGCCTGAAGTTTATAATAGAGCAGTTGCCAAATCTATCTAATCTGCCAAGTTATCTTTTTTTCAAAGAGTTTTATGAGACTTATTATTATCCACTAATTCCCATAATCATTATAGTATCCATTTTAGGACTGCTGTATAAGAAGAAGTTTTTTACATTTTTGGCGTGTACAGCCTTTGCAATTGCTTTCTCAATTCTAATTATTGTAACGTATTATAGGGGAGAAAGTCCGGTGGTGCAGGAGAATTATTGGATATTGCTGGGCATTGTTATTGCCTTTGTCTTAACCGAGGGTGTATTAAAACATATAAAGCCCATTTTTATAGCCATAATTCTTTTGGGTGTGTTTTCATATAGCTCTTACAAAATATGGAAATGTCATTTTTTATATAAACAGCGAAACGAGTATTTCGAGAGAGTTAATGCCGAGATTAGAAAGCAGGGGATAAGGAAAGGAATCGTTTCTGAACGAAATATTGATTGGGGTAAGATTATTAGTAGATGGGATAATGCCTTTGAAACACTATTACTAAGCTCAATAGACTCTCCTGATTCGGCAACCACCTTTTTTCTTGCCTCTAATATGAATCAATACGATTCATTATTATCTAGTCCTGACTTATTTGTTTCGGTTGATTTTGCCCCTTTGTGGTTCTGGAATAAGGACCTGAATAAAAAGTATTTTAATTTAAAACCTTCTTTATATAAAAAGTTAAACACCTCACAGAAGGATTTAGACTTTAGTTATTTCACAAAGGATAGTGTGGAGCTATCTATTCCTGCCAGGATAGAAAAAACAAAATATTTAACAGCAACAATTCCTGTTACAATTATAAACAAGACAGATAAGTGTATTAATTCTATAGGAGATATTGAATACCCGACTTATTTAAGTTATCATCTTTTAGATGATAAGGGAAATGTTATAGTTGCTGATGGTAATCGCAGTTATTTTGAAACCGACATATTGCCTCACGCTTCTGTAACTACAGGATTATTGGTGAACTTACCTGATAAGAGAGGTAAATATAAAATTAAGGTTGATATAATAACAGAATTAAAGAGGTGGTGGTATATTGACAAAGAAATCGAATTAACGATTAGGTAGTGTTAAAATTTAATTTAAAATATATCATAATCTCTTTAAGAATTGAGTTGACGGTTTTTCTGATTATGATAACCTCACTTTTACTTTTTATTGGAGTCTGCAAAACAAATATAAGTTCAGACGGCGTTGGTTATTATGATTACCTACCCTCTGCCTTTATTCATAACGACTTATATAGAAATAATACGAGTATAAGTTCAAGAATTGACTCCATGTCGGTTTACGTAGATATAAATGGCGTTAAAGTAAATAAGTTTAATGCAGGTGTAGCTATATTACAATTGCCTTTTTTTTCAATTGCACTTGCTGCATCTAAATTTTTCTATGATGGAATAATTACAGGATATGAAATAATCTTTCAGAAGAGCATGTTTATTGGCGCATTGTTTTATTATTTTATCAGTTTAGTTTTTCTTCGCAAAGCATTGCAGCTTTATAAAATTTCAGGTATAAGTATATTAGTAACACTTTTCTTATATGGGCTTGCAACAAACGCTATACAATATATTAATAATGAAGCCACATTCAGCCATGTATACTGTATGTTTCTGGTAACAGTTTTTATTTATCTGATTAAGAAATTGCAGTTAGGTTATAGAAAGCTGTACATTTATTTTATATCAATAATTATAGGTTTACTCCTTATAACGCGTTTAGTTGATGCTCTCATTATTTTATCAGTCCCATTTATAGTCGGTAATTTAAATGATCTTAAACAGATGATTAAGAATGTTTTTCTCCATAAAACACCTATAATAATCTCTTTAATTATCTTTTTACTCTTTGTGAGTATACAACCTGTTTTATGGTATATGCAAAGTGGAAGTATTTTAATAGACACTTATCAGTATGAAAAGTTTAATTTTTTTAAACCCGAGTTTATAAACTTTTGGTTTAGTTATAGAAAAGGATTGTTTTTATACACACCAATAACGTTAATATCGATATTACTAGGTATAACATTACTATACAAGAAAGAGCAATATTTGGCGCTTAATTTTCTTTTATTCTTCCTTATAGTGTCATATGCCTTATCATGTTGGTGGAGTTGGTGGTACAGTTGCGGTTATGGCCAGAGAGCATTTATATCTTATTACCCGGTAATATTTGTTTTTTATGCTTTGAGTTTAGATTGTTTAAATGGCTTAATTAAAAAGATTATAATTTTTATCTCATTATTAACTATCCCTATAAATCACATACAGGCAAGACAATACAAGAACTTTATTTTAAATTGGGAGGATATGAATTATATAAAATATTGGAATGTATTCTTAAGTAATAGTAATAGATTTATAGGATTTAACAACAAACTGATAATGAATGAGGACTATTTAAAAATTAATAAACGAATAAAAATTAACGATCGATTAGTGTTGCCTCAAACTAAAGTAAAAATAGTTGAAACAGATTTACCTTTATTCGAAAAAGGCTATGTAGTGAAAGTTACCAATTACGACTATTTTGGATATAATAATAGAGCAAATTTAGAGTTGTGTTTACAAGACAATGGAGGCGATACATTATACTCTAAAAAAATTACCTATACTAATTTAACTAATACTTTATTAGGTAATCAAACTCAAGGTTCATATTATTTTAAGCTTCCAGGCAATTTAAATAATTCCAAATTATCACTAACAATTAAAACTCTGCAAACAGCCGTTAGATTTAAAAATGCTATGTTTATTATTTACGAAATAAGATGAAAAAGTTACTCTATAAAGGCAAAGAACGCTTAAATTCAATTTTTATAGGGCTAGGCTGTGTATAGATTCATTAATAGTTCTCAGATTATTAAATGCTTTTAGGTCTTTTTTGGTTAAAGAGTTGGAGCGATTTTATTAATAGTAAAACAAAGTGTTATATTTTTAGAAAAGGATTATATTTGCAGGCAATTCGATATAGTATGAAAAATTATTTCTTTTTGATTATAGTTATACTTTTAAGTTCATGTGCAAACGAGGAAAAGAAAACCGGTGGCCTATATTATAAGTGTAATGTAGATGATTTAGTTGGCTGGGTTGATAATCCAACCATTATAAAAAACATCGCTCGCTCTGGAGTTTACTGCGCTAAAACAGATTCGTTAAATCCTTATTCTTTGGCGTTTGTAAATAAAATGGCAGCAATAAATGACAGGCCACTTAAAAAGTGTAAATATAGTGCTTGGGTTTTAGCAAAGAATTTAAATATTGAAAGTAAGTTAGTTACAGTAATCACAGATCCTTCGGGTCAGAATCTTTTCTGGAATGGGTCCAGCGTAAAGGATTTTGTTAAAAAACCAAACGAGTGGGTTCTTATTACCGGAGAAATAGATTTATCAAAATACAATATGCCCAATAATGTTATTCGCCTTTTTGGTTGGAATATGGGCAAAGAACCTGTTTATTTTGATGATTTTGAGTTAGAATTCTTTGAATAATTATTAGGCCGATGTCTGAGCCCAATGCAAGCCATTTAAATAAAGTACAAATAGTATATTTCAGAAATCTTGATATTTTAAGATTTTTGGCTGCTTTTATGATTGTTATCGCTCATACTTATGAGGGTTGGAAAGGCTGGTTTGGTTTTCCCTCATTTATGTGTAGTAACAACTCAAATGCACCAAGCCTACTAGGAAAGCTTCTGGAACAATTTATTATGAATTTGGGAGTAGGCGTTGATGTATTCTTTTTAATAAGCGGATTCTTAATTACGTATCTGTTAATAAAGGAAAAAGAAGAAACGGGTACAATTCATCTGATAAACTTTTATATACGTCGTACATTAAGAATATGGCCAATATATTTTCTTATTATCGCCATTACGCCCTTCCTAATTAAAATAACGCAAAGCCCCGAACCCGATTACCTGTCTAACATACTTTTTATTGGAAACTTCTCTATGATAAAGAGTGGTGTTTGGTCTTTCCCTTTTGCTCATTTCTGGTCTATCTGTATAGAAGAACATTTTTACCTTATATGGCCATTTATTGTTTTATATTTTCCAACAAAACGCTTGCCTGTTATTTTCTTTTTTGTGATCTTTTTGAGTGTTATATACAGAGGGTATATTTCATCGATTCCTTCCGAAAACCAGTGGATGCAACTATATTTAAATAGTTTATGCAGATTTGACGTACTTGCAATTGGAGCTTTTTTTGGATATGTTCATTATTTTAAACCAATAAAATTCAATCCCGAGCCTGCAATTAGATTTATGTTGTATGTTTTATTTATTTTAATTATGTGTTTAGACCCGATTGTACTTTATGACAATCTTTTTCTGGCAACTTTCAAGAAATATTTTTATAGTATCTTTTTTGTTTTCTCTATGGGTAATTATTTATTTAACCCTAATGCACTACTAAATTTTAAGAAGAAAAATTTTATACATTATTTAGGAAAGGTTTCATACGGAATTTATATGTTTCATAACATTATAATACCTCTTGTTATACAATTTATTATTTTACGATATCATTTAAGTAATTTTTACTTATTTACGATAATTACTTACGCAATCTCAATTGTACTTCCCATAATTATTTTTGAGCTATTTGAGAAACAAATCCTGAAGCTTAAGGTTCGTTTTGAGGTTATAAGAACTCAACGTTAGGTTTTCAAAGATAAAAATGAGTTGAGAGCTACTCTTAAAGGGTAATTACTAATTTAATTACTGGAGTAAATTTACTTTTTCTCTAATCCCGTTTTTGTAATCACTGACGATTCCTGGTAATTGTCGTAATCGGTGTTTATCTCCCAAAGGTTATGTCCTTTGTTTTGTAAAATATTCTCAACAGCTAAACGACCCATTAAAATACTATGATCCTGGTTG
>JBIICS010000052.1:0-17744 GCA_044238735.1 Bacteroidia bacterium | reverse complement strand
TTTAGAAAAAACCATCATTAAAGCACAAAAAACGGCTAAAAACGATAGAAAATAAAAAACGTATGTTAAAATCATATAATTAATGGTTATGTTTTGATGGGGCTTCGTTTAAACGATTATGCTGTAAATCGCTATGGGTCTTAAATTCTTTTACCTCCTCGGTTTGGCGTTTGGCAACATCCACGCGCTTATCCAAAGATTCAACTAATTTATCTTTACCGTATATAAAATCGTTTCGGGTAAAAAAAGAGGGAACAATTTCATCCGTTAAAAAGATGGCCTCTTTAGGACAAGCCTCTTCGCATAAACCACAGAAAATGCAACGCAACATATTGATCTCATAGGTTGTTGCATATTTTTCTTCGCGGTATAATTTTTCTTCACCTTTCTCTCGTTCACCACAAGTCATGGTAATAGCTTCTGCCGGACAAGCAACCGCACACATTCCACATGCGGTGCAACGCTCTGCTCCGTTTTCATCGCGTTTTAAAACGTGCTTACCTCTGTAAACCGGTGCCATTGGCCTAATTTCTTCAGGGTATGAAACCGTGGTTGCTTTCTTAAAAAAATGTTTTAACGTAATGCCCATACCGCCCAAAATGGCCGGTAAATAAAGCTTTTCGCTTAAGGTCATTTCTCTTTTTGAGACTAATTTAGATCTATTTGTAAGCATGGCTTTATTAAAATATAGTTATGGCTAATCCTGTTAACATTAAGTTTAATATGGCAAGCGGTATTAAGTACTTCCATCCTAAGTTCATTAACTGATCGTAACGAAAACGAGGAACCGTCCATCTAATCCACATAAATAAAAAGATAAAAAATATAATCTTCGCAAACAAGAATCCAAAACCCGCAAGAGACAATGCCAATCCCGATAAACCTAAAGACTCAGCGAATGGGATATTATATCCACCAAAATATAAAGTTGAAATAACAGCTGCAGAAATAAACATATTGATATACTCGGCAAAAAGGAAAAAGCCTAATTTCATAGAAGAAAATTCGGTATGATAGCCCCCAACCAACTCTGTTTCACATTCAGCTAAATCAAATGGGGCGCGATTACATTCTGCCAAAGCACAAATTAAGAAAATTAAAAAACCAAGAGGTTGGTAAAATATATTCCAATTAAAACCAGGCAAATCAACTAACCCAAATAATTTTCCAGTTCCCTGTTGAGCGGCAATGTCTTTTAAACTTACCGATCCACTTAATAAAACCACGGCAATTATCGCCAAGCCCATAGCAATTTCGTAAGAGATCATTTGAGACGATGCACGTAATGCTCCCAATAAAGAATATTTATTATTAGATGCCCATCCTCCAATCATAATACCGTATACACCAAGCGAAACAACTGCAAAAATATATAAGATCCCGATATTAATATCGGCCACTTGCAAATCAAAAACCTCACCGTCAATTATTAATGAGTTACCCCAAGGTATAACCGCACTGGTTAAACAAGCAGTTAACATGGCTAAAGAAGGACCTAAAATAAATAAGAACTTATTAGCACTAGCCGGAATAAACTCTTCTTTGGTAAACATTTTTACCCCATCAGCAATGGGTTGCAACAAGCCCCATGGTCCTGCACGATTTGGACCGATACGGTCCTGCATAAAAGCGGCCACTTTGCGCTCGCCCCATGTTGAATAGGCCGCTACCCCCAATGAAATCAGGAAGATAACCAATACTAATAAAATTTTATAAATTAAAAATGTTAAGGTCATTAACAGCATAACGATTACTTTTTATTTTGAGCAATTTGTTTATTAACGGCAAGCTTTAATTGTGATAAATCTTCGTAATGATTTTGAGATATTACCGAATCGCGAAGAATATGTCGAGGCCCTTCAATAACCCAATCTTCAATTTTCTTTTTTTCGAAACGGCAGGTGTTGCAAATCCATCCTGGCTTTCCATCTACGTCTTCAATCTCAGAGTATTTGTCTTTTCGACCGGTAACACGAATAACTTCGTTTCCTTTAAGCCATACCGTTGTTTTACCACAACACTTATCACAATCGCGATGAGCATCCATAGGTTTAGTAAACCAAACACGTTGTTTAAATCGAGCCGTTTTATCAGTTAAAGCCCCAACCGGACAAACATCAATAACATTACCGGAAAAATCATTATCAACCGCCTGTTGAATGTAAGTTGAAATCTCGGCATGATCGCCTCTGTTAATAACCCCATGAACTCGACCATTTGTAATTTCGCTGGCAGTAAAAACACAACGATAACATAAAATACAGCGATTCATGTGAAGCTGAATTTTATCACCAATATCAATCCTTTCAAATGTTCTTCTTTCAAATTCGTAACGGGTTTTTACAGCACCGTGACTATAACCTAAATCCTGCAAATTACATTCACCTGCCTGATCGCAAACTGGGCAGTCCAATGGGTGATTCATCAACAAAAACTCCACAACACCTGCCCGTGCAGTTAAAACATCCGGTGAAGTAATATTCTGTACTTCCATACCATCCATAACTGTTGTTCTGCATGAAGGTACTAACTTAGGCATAGGTCTTGGGTCTTTCTCGGAACCTTTGGTTACCTTAACCAAACAAGTTCGGCATTTCCCTCCACTTTCTTTAAGTTTTGAGTAATAGCACATTGCCGGTGGGACAATATTTCCGCCATTCATACGGGCGGCATTTAGAATAGTGGTGCCGTCTGGAACGGTTAATTCAACACCGTCGATGGTAACTTTTGCCATAGTGCAAACCTAATTGTGATGCACAAAAGTAACCATATTTTCTTGTAAAAACTGCTTTTTTAGGGATTAATATACCAATATAAAAACTTGAAATACAATTAATTACACACTTATTAACCGTAATTTCATACTGGTTTTTTTATTTTATACGTAACAAAGGGAAATAATAGGTGTAAGCCGATTACTTTCGTTTGGATATAATTGCTGTTGTTAAACGGCTTATACAAATTAATTCGTTTAAATTATCTACTATTTTAGTCTCCCAAACATGAATTTTACCGCCAATTTTAATGGGTGTGCAAACCCCTTTTACTCTTCCCGAAGTTGCTGATTTTAGGTGATTGGCATTAACTTCAATCCCAACCCCCATAAATAAATTATCGTTTACTGCCATTAGTGAACCAACGCTTCCTAGTGTTTCGGACAATAACGCCGAACAACCCCCATGCAATAAACCAAAGGGCTGAATAGTTTTATGATTAACAGGCATACTAGCAACTAAAAAATTAAAGCCTATTTCTTCAAACCTAATATCCAATTCTTGTCCAACTGTATTTTCCATCATTCTGTTAAGTTCTTCCAGCGTATAATCTCTATACCATATTTGCTTTTGCTCCATCCTGTAAAAGATTTTACGCTAATATCGTGTTTTAAATACAATTTATAATCCTATACATTACATAATAAATTACCTTTAGAAAAAACAAAATAATGATTACTTTATTTAAACTCCTTTTTAAATTACGTGGCTGGAAAATTACAGGAGGAATACCTAAAGATGTAAAAAAATGCGTATTAGTTGCTGCTCCTCACACCAGCAACTGGGATTTTGTTTATGGTTTGGCAGGCATTGCCTTCTATGGATACCATGTAAGATATTTAATAAAAAAACAAGCTTATCGTTTTCCCTTAAAAAGTCTTATTGATAAAACGGGGGGAATACCAGTTGATCGTTCTAAACATAATAATTTAGTTGATGCTTTAGTAGATGAATTTAAAAAGCGAGATGAATTGATTTTAATGATTCCACCCGAGGGAACACGTAAATTGGTTGAGAAATGGAAAACTGGTTTTTACTATACCGCCGTTAAAGCCAATGTTCCCATTTTGCTTGGATACTTAGATTATAAAACCCGTGTAGCTTCAATAGATACATTACTTTGGCCAAGCAACAATCCTGAAGAAGATTTTAAAAAAATAAAAGAATTTTACAGGGGAGTTACCGGTAAACATCCTGATTGCTTTAGTCTCGATGCCATAAGACCTTAAAAGAATTAAAAAAAAATCCCACCGAAGTGGGATTTTTACTATGTATACTTACTATGATTTCTTAGAATTCCCAGAGTTCAACTAATTGTTTTTCGAAACGGGATTTAGCTAAGAAGTTTTGTTCTAATGGAATTGAGAACGGAACCGGAGTATCTAAACTTGCACATCTTACCACAGGAGCATCCAGATAATTAAAACAATTTTCCATTATAACCGCAACTATATCTCCAGCAATTCCTCCAACCAAAGTATCTTCATGTAAAACAATAGCTTTACCAGTTTTTTTAACACTATCAATAATTGCATTTGTATCTAAAGGCAACAAGGTTCTTAAGTCTATCAGGTCGGCATTTATTTGAGGATTATTATTGAGTACCTCTAATGCCCAGTGAACACCTGCACCATATGTTATTATACTTATATCTCTACCTTCTTTTACGGTTGAGGCTTTTCCGATAGGCAATGTATAATAACCATCGGGCACATCTTGAGTAACACTTCTATATAATGCTTTATGTTCAAAAAACACAACTGGGTTAGGGTCTTCAAAAGAAGCCAATAATAATCCTTTTGCATCAGCTGGAAATGCAGGGTAAACTACTTTTAAACCAGGAGTATGATAAAACCAGGCTTCGTTAGACTGTGAGTGAAACGGACCGGCACCTACACCTGCACCGGTAGGCATTCGAACAACAACATCGGCTGTTTGTCCCCATCGCCAATATGACTTAGCTAAATTATTTACAATCTGATTAAAACCACAGGTAACAAAATCGGCAAATTGCATTTCAACCATAGCCTTGTAGCCATTAATAGATAAACCAAGTCCGGCACCCACAATTGCGCTTTCGCAAATAGGTGTGTTACGGACCCGCGATTTTCCAAAACGATCAACAAAACCTTCCGTAATTTTAAATACCCCTCCATATTCGGCAATATCTTGTCCCATTAAAACAAGATTAGAATGTTTTTCCATTGCTAAATTTAAACCATCACTAATCGCATCCACCAGGCGCTTATTGGTTAAACCGGCAGAGGGACTGGTATAAATAGGGTTATAGGGAGCATAAACATCATTTAACTCTTCGATGGTGTTTGGATTTACTTCAGGCTCATTAAATGCAAACTCAAGGCCCTTTTCTATTTCTTCTTTGTATGTGGCACGAAGAGATTCGATCTTTTCATCTGTTAAAACCCCTTCGTTAAGCAACCACCTTTCGTAATTTGTTAAAGGATCTTTCTTTCCCCAAATATCAAATAATTCCTTAGGTACATATTTTGTACCCGAAGCTTCCTCATGACCACGCATTCTGAAAGTAAGGCACTCTAAAATAACCGGGCGAGGATTTACACGAATATCTTCGGCTAAATTTTTAACCATATCATACACATCCAGGATATTATTTCCATCAACCTGATACCCCTCTATACCATAACCAATAGCCTTATCTATAAATTGCTTACAACGAAATTGTTCTTTACTAGGAGTACTTAATCCGTAACCGTTATTTTCAATCACAAAAATTACAGGCAAATCCCAAACTGCAGCAACATTAACACTTTCGTGAAAATCACCTTCGCTTGTACCTCCGTCGCCATTAAATACGGCCGTAACTTTTTTACTCTGCTTTAACAAATGTGCAAGGGCTATACCATCTGCCAAACCGTTTTGAGGTCCAAGATGTGATATCATCCCTACTATATGATGCTTTTGAGTACCAAAATGAAAAGATCGTTCACGACCTTTAGAAAAGCCTGAATATTTGCCTTGAAACTGCGCGAATAACTGTCCGAGTTCAACACCACGCGAAGTAAAAACGCCCAAGTTGCGATGCATAGGCAAAATATATTCGTCAGAATCTAAAGCATGCGTAAGACCAACCGAAATAGCTTCCTGACCAATACCGGAGAACCATTTTGAAACTCTTCCTTGGCGGAGCAACACCAGCATTTTATCTTCTATCATACGAGGCTTTAATAAGCCCTTGTATAAATCGAGCAGTTGTTCGTCTTTATACTTTCTTCTATCGAATTTAAGTGGCTTAAGAGTAGGCATTTCTAGGGCAGACATAACTATAATTTATTCAAATTTATCTATTTATTGGGCTTTAAAAAAGGAATGAGTAAAATTAATTTCTGTTGTACACGTTATTATATTCCTTTTTAATTTTATAAGCTTCAAAAGAGCTATTTACACCTGGTTTGTAAAAAGGCATCAGTTTCAGAATTAAAAGTAAATCGAGGTTAGCAATTGCGCCCGAAATTAGGATAAACCAAAATGAAAATTCTTTAAAATCAGTTAAAAGAAGAAATAAGAAAACAAATGACTGCGAATAGTTGAAAAATCTGATTAAATAAGGGCGGAAGATAATTGTTTGCTTAAACTTTTTTAAAATTAAGAATTGAGTAGCTAATTCTATAAAAAAAAGACTCCAAAAAACGGGATCTAGAGCACTTGCCAAGTAAGGCTTTAAGTTGGATAAAACAAAATATCCCGATATGGTGGTAAGAGATCCAATTGTAAATCCCGAAGGGTTTGGGGACAGATTCTTAAATTTAAATTCGATTAATAGATCTAAAATAATCAGTATAAAAAGAGCACCAAAATAAATTAGGTTTAAATTTTTATTAAACAAGTAGCTGGTTAAAACTAGGAGCAAGTTTGCCAGGATAAGGATATTAACCAGTTTTTTAATCAATTTAAATTTTGGTTACTAATTTTTTACCTACAGTAGGCTTCTTAGGCTTATCGGGTTTAGGCTTCTCACCGGCCTTATCAACAGGAATATTTTGCTTTTTAATAAGCTCGATTTGGTTAAGTAATTCGGCTTTATTTTCAACACCCTCAACAGTTTCAAATTCTACCTTAGATAATTCGTTTGGAGATAATTTTCGTATAATGCGCAAATCGAAGGGGAGATTGGGTTTTGCCTTAGGAAAAAAGAATTTAGTATCCGGTGTGATTGTTTCGATTAAAGAAAATTCTTTTGAAAGTAACGAAAGAATAGAATCTTTATTAAAATAAAAGTAAATCGCCTTTTTGATCGTTTTGTAAACGTCAATTGTATCGTTTCCCGAAACTTTAACCGGAACCGAGTATTTTAGCTCGTGTCCTATATTTATTTGATTAGCCTGAATATGCTTTTGAGATAGCTGATTTTTATAAACATATTTATCCAATTTTTCAGGAACTTCAAACCGCTGAATAGTAGGCGCAAAGCCTTTAACATCGACTCTAACATCGTACCTGTTGTTGTGATGCATTAAAACATGATAGTTACCCGTTAAAGAGTCAGATTTATAATTTAATATTCTTTCATCAGTATCATTATTAACTAATGTAAATTTGGCATTACCCGGTTTTGAGTTTGGACCGACTAAAATTTTACCTTTTACTTCCACTAACTGATCCCGGTTTTCAAAAAAGTTAACTTCATAAATATCCATTAAACCTTTTCCTCCAAATCTATTTGAAGAAAAATAAGCTCTGTTTTCTCGTTCGGGCATTGTAAAAAAGATATCATCACTAGATGAATTAATAGGGAAGCCAAGATTTTGGGGATTAGTGAAACCATTGTCCGTTAAATATGATTTAAATATATCATAACCACCGATTGTAGGGTGGCCATTAGAAGAAAAGTAAAGGGTATGCCCATCAGGGTCTAAATAAGGAGAATCTTCATTAAATTCTGTATTGATATTAGGGCCAAGGTTCACGGGTTCTTGCCATTGATTGTTGATCTTTTTAGTATAATATAAATCAAAGCCGCCAAAACCACCCAGTCCGTCACTGGAAAAATAGATTAAATCTTCTGTTTTATTTATAGATAAGCTGGGAATAAAAGAACCTTTGCTTACGATAGATTCCAATCCGGCAAAGAGAACAGGTTCTGTATACGTATCTTCAATTTTAACTGAGCGATACACGTGATTATTTCTTAAAATAAATAAATGTTCATCGTTATGCGAGAGCTGAACAGCGGCATCATGAGAGGCGTGATTAACCGGCTTACCTATGTTTCGAGGTTTAGTAAACTGCAAAATCAATTTATTACCATCTGATTCCTTTTCGGAATTGTTTCCATTCTTATCCTGATACAGATGTTTGATTTTAGAAAAGAAAATTTCCTCGTAATAGTTGCCATCATCGTCTTTTTTAGATGAAACATTATCGGGAGATTTACGAGTTAGATAAATTATTTTTTCAAAGTTATCGATTACGGGAGCATACTCAGCATATGGAGTATTGATGCTATCTCCTAAATTAACTACCTCTAATTTAGCCGGACGAGAGATAACACTTTTTGCATACTGACATGAACTAATTAAACGTTCGGTATTTAAAATCTCTTTTTCTTTTTGCTCAACACTTAATCCGTTCTCAGAAATAAGATACTCAATATAAACTTGGTAATTAGCAATTGCTAAATCATATTTATTAGTCATTTTATACAACTCGGCAAGCCACCATTTTGCGATAATCTCTTCATGAGTTCTTTCCAGGTAATTTTCGAGATAAGGTATAGCTCTAACTTTAATGGAGTCTATATTCCAGTAGCAAGAGGCCATCATGAAATTAAATTCGGCATCCGAAATATAAATTTCATGTTCAGCATCTTTAATTTGAAGTAAATATTCCAATGCTTTGTAGTAATCTTTTGATTCGAAGCTTGATTCTGCGTTACTTAGTGCCTTTCTATACTCACGCTCAGTTTGTCCGAATGTAAACACAGACAAAAGAAAAAAGATTAAGCTATAAAAGGACCTAATGTTCATTAATCAGACATACTACCTTTAAAATACAATGTTTTGGTTAAAAAGTTTAAAATACTAAAAAAAAAGCAATTACAGCTTACCTGGATACTCTTCAATTGCCTTTTCGAGGCAATCCATTGCTTTATTAAGAGCATCTTTATTTAAAACATAAGCTATTCGTACTTCGTTTTTTCCGGAGCCGGGAGTACTGTAAAATCCGGTTGCAGGAGCCAACATAACGGTTTGGTTATGGAAGTTAAACTTCTCCAATAACCATTGGCAAAACTCATCTGCATCATTTATTGGTAAGCGCGCAATACAATAAAAGGCGCCACTTGGTTTTGGGCAAAACACACCCCTCATTTTATTGAGTCTTTCGATAACCAAATCACGACGTTCGGTATATTCCTTTTTTACTTTTTCAAAATATTCTTTAGGTGTATCAATAGCAGCCTCGGAAGCTACCTGCCCGAATGTTGGCGGACTTAAACGTGCCTGAGCAAATTTCATTGCGTTATTCATAACCTCTTTATTTTTGGTTATTAAGGCCCCTATTCTGGCCCCGCAGGCGCTGTATCGTTTAGAAACAGAATCTAACATAATTACATTTTGCTCAATTCCATCCAGGTGCATAACCGAAACATAATTTTTACCATCGTAACAAAACTCTCTGTAAACTTCATCACTAAATAAAAACAGATCGTATTTTTTCACAAGATCTCTTAAGGCGAGTAGTTCTTCTTTTGAGTATAAATAACCAGTTGGATTGCCGGGGTTACAAATCATTATACCCTTAGTTTTGGGCGTAATTAATTTCTCAAATTCAGCAATTGGAGGGAGAGCAAAACCGGTTTCAATACTACTTATAATGGGTTTAACCACAACATCGGCCAGTGTGGCAAACCCATTGTAATTTGCATAAAAAGGTTCGGGGATAATTAGCTCATCTCCATTATTTAGGCACGTCATGAGCGCTATTTGAATGGCCTCAGACCCGCCGGTTGTTATCATGATATCCGAATAATCTACATCAATATTGTATGTTTTATAATAACCGGCCAGTTTTTTTCTATAGGATTCGATACCTGCGCTGTGAGAATATTCTACAATTTTGGGTTGAAAATTTTTAATGGCGCTCAACATTACTTCCGGTGTTTCAATATCCGGCTGACCAATGTTTAAGTGATAAATAGTTTTACCCTCTTTTTTGGCTTGTTCAGCAAAAGGGACTAATTTTCTGATTGGAGATGCCGGCATTGCGGCCGCTTTGCTTGAAATTTTTGGCATATTTATTAAATAAAAAACCCGGCAATATTGCCGGGTGCAAATATACTACTATTTTAAGTTGATTTATTCTTTTTTATCTGCTGCTGCTGGTGCAGGAGCATCAACGGTGCCTTTAATGTGTAAGATTTTGGTTGGTGTTTTAGCATTAGAGGTAATGGTTACAGTTTTATCTTGGGCACCCATTTTACCGGCAGAATTAAAGGTAACTTTTATTACACCTTCCTGTCCCTTTTTGATTGGCTCTTTAGGATATTGCGGTGCGGTACAACCACATGAACCGTGGGCTTCTGTAATGATAAGGGGATCTTTACCTGTGTTTTTAAATTTAAAGTCGTAACTAACCGATTCTCCTTGTTTTATATTCCCAAAACTATACTCTTCTTTTTCGAATTTAAATTCAGGAGCATTTGGATTATCAGCTTTTGCAGGTTCCTGAGCGTTGGCAGCAAAAGATGCTGAAAATAATAACGCAACGATTGTAAGTACTTTTTTCATATTGTTTTTTTTAAGTTATGTTTTAGTTTTTCTCAAAAGGCATGCCATCCGATGCTTTTTTTACTGGGGAGGTTTCTTCAGCTACTGCAGGAAGAACGTTTCCTTTGATGGTTAACACTTTATTGGATTCTTTAGCGTTAGAAGTAATAGTTACAGTTTTATGAAAATTACCCTGACGTTTGGTATCGTATGTAACTTTAATTTTACCTTCACCTCCCGGTTTAATAGGCTCCTTAGGCCATTCTGGAACGGTGCACCCGCATGATCCGCGAGCATTAGAAATAATTAACGGCTCTTTTCCTACGTTTTTAAATTTAAAAAAATAAGTGCCGTCTGCACCATGGTTAATGGTTCCATAATCATGCGTATCCTCATCAAATTTAAAGTCGGCCGCATTAGGGTTTGGAGCTGCTTTTACTTCAGCTTCCTGAGCATTAGCAGAGAAAACACCTGCAAATGCTATTAATCCAAGACAAAATATAATTTTTTTCATTTTTTAATTTAAGAATATTACCTAAAAAACCATGCCAAATTAGTTTATAATTTAGGTTAATGCAACCCTAAGTCGTTAATTTTTTAAAATTTTATCAATTAGGGGGTTTGGGATTTAATGAAAGAGGCCACTTCCTCCATATGCCACATAGGGGTGGAAGTAGCGCCACATACCCCAACCGATTTTTTCCCCTTAAACCATTCGAGGTTTAGCTCGCTGTTTTCGGAAATAAAATAAGTGTTGGTATTAACTGATTTACAAACATCGAACAAAATTTTACCGTTAGAACTTTTCTTACCTGCAACAAATACAATTACATCATATTGTTTAGCAAATTCTTTTAGTTGAGGCTCGCGATTTGAAACCTGCCGGCATAAGGTGTCGTTTGCTTCAAAACCTAATTCCTGATTAATGCCATTTTCCATTAATCGTTTTTTTATTTCACCGGTAAGCTCCTCAAAACCATCCATGCTTTGAGTTGTTTGTGAAAATAGATGGACCGGTTTTGTAAAATCTATTAGATTTATATCCTCCAAACTGTTAACGATAATAGCTTTTCCTCTAGTTTGTCCTTTTAATCCATTTACTTCCGCATGACCATCTTTACCGTATATAACCAATTGAACGTTTTCATTTTCCAGATCTTCAAAATCCTCTCTAATTCGGTTTTGAAGTTTAAGAACTACGGGGCAGGACGCATCAATTAAAGTAATATTATTATCAATAGCTGTTTTGTATGTTTCGGGGGGTTCGCCATGCGCACGGATAAGCACTTTGCAATCGCGTAATTTTTTTAGCTTATCATGATCTATAATTTCGAGACCTTTGTTTTTTAGTCTTTCAATTTCCATATTGTTATGGACAATATCACCCAGGCAATACAACTTATTTTCTTTATTTAATTCATCTTCTGCCATTTCTATCGCGTATACAACACCAAAACAGAAACCTGAATTTTTATCTATTACAACTTCCATCCTAAAGTAAATATTAGCCAGAAACTATTAGTCAATTACTGGTAGATAACTGCAAAGTTAGTCAGCATTTTCAACAATTACACCAAAATCTTTTATCAATTTTAAAACATAATCCAATTGTTCGGTTTGGTTAAGATCACTATTATCAAACATAACAGCATCCTTTGCCTTTACAAGCGGGCTTTCTTTTCGGTGAGTGTCCTCATAATCACGCTTTTCCAGATTTTTTTTAATCTCATCAATGGCTACGGTTTCCCCTTTTGTTTTATATTCAATAAATCTTCTTTGTGCCCTAACATCCGGATCGGCAGTCATAAATAACTTTAATTCCGCTTGAGGAAAAACAGTAGTTCCTATATCTCTTCCATCCATAACCACACCCTTTTCTCTACCCATTTCCTGTTGAATAGCCACCATTTTTTTCCTAACTTCTTTTATTGCACTAACGTTGCTAACAAATGAGGAAACCTGAATGCTTCTGATTTCCTTTTCAACATTTTCACCGTTTAAATAGGTTTCGGATGATTTAGAGTTATTGTTGTATTTAAACCAGATATTTATTTTATCGAGATTATATGAAATAGCATCTGCATTAACTTCATTATTTTTAATATAGCCGTGCTTTATTGCAAACAAAGTAACAGCTCTATACATGGCACCGGAATCTACATAAAAATATCCCAAACGAGCTGCCAAAGCCTTTGCAAGAGTACTTTTACCACAAGAAGAAAAACCGTCTATTGCTATTGTAATCTTTTTCATGAAAAGGGAAAAGTTAGTTTATGTACCCGAAGATTTAAGTGGCGAATTAAACAATCCGGCGATGTTATAGGTAAATGTAAATACATTACTGGCCCCTGCTCTATGAAACTGGGTTCGACCATAATCGAATGAGAATTTCTTAGTTTTAAAACCAATACCAAACGAAAAGCCAACAATACCGGGCCGTGTATCTATCTTTAATTCCTGACGCTTGCGATAATCATATGCAAAACGAATTGCCAGGCTTTTAACCGGACTAATTTCGGCACCTGCAATTATGTGTCGGGCAGCATAATCAAAATAATTTACTTTTTGTTTAACGGGCAAGCCTGTTAAAGGATCGTTGGTTATTAATTTAGCCGAATCGATATAATTTAAATTTGGCCTTTGCAAACTGGTTAAGTTTAAGAAAAAATTAATTGGAACGTGAGCCAGACCCTGAGAAAGACCAAACTGAATATCTAAAGGCAAACTAGAATTACTTCCCGCATGATATTGTTTAACAGGCACTCCTGCATTTTTAATAACAGCAGCAGTTGCAAATTGTTTTTGAGGGTTTTTATAAAGGAAAGAAGCATCGAGGGCAACAGCTAGAGAATTATACAGGTAATAATTAGAGTATATGAATTTAATATTTCCGCCCAACATTAAATTAGAATCGGCTTTTAAAGGCTTAGCATAAGATACGTTAAAAGCATAATCTGCAGCTTTAAATTCACCCGTAACAACACTGGTTTCATCTGCCTCGGTAAATTTACCGTAATTAGCAAATTGCATTGCGAAATGCAGCGTTCCCAATTTTTTAAAATGATAGGCATAATTTGCCACACCATAATTTATACCATTAAAGTAGTTAAAATAGGTAAGTGAAATTGAATGATGATCGGATGCGGAGAGTGAAGCCGGATTAATTAATACATTGGATAATCCGTTGTTTTTGGCAATATTACTATTACCCAAAGCTGCATTGCGAGCAGAGGGTGTTAAGTTTAAAAATGTATACGAGGCCGAGCCTCCCAGTTGAGCAAAAACAACTAATGGAAATAAAAGGCAAAAAAATAATAGAAATTTCATGCGGGTTAAAAATAGAATAAATAATACGTATACAAAAATGAAATAAGGATTTTTATAGTTTAAAACTACCAATATTGGGGAGGTAATATCCTTTTTTAGACTGTCTTAAACTTTACAAATTGAAAACAGTTTCCAACTTAAATAGTTTACATTTTTTAATTGAAAGCACTTAATTTAAATCATCCATTCAGAAATTTAGCCAGACCCCAAAAAATTACTCTATATTTTAAGATAAACTGTTATAAGTTATGCCTTATTGGTTATCATTATAAATAAAAAAGCCCCGTAATTTAATACGAGGCCTTTAAAAAATATAATAATTAAATTATGCGTTATTAGAGATAATTTTTTCTTCGATACGTGCAGCCTTACCAGTACGCTTACGCAGATAAAAAATACGAGCTCTACGAACCACACCTCTTTTATTTAATTCAATTTTTTCTATGCTAGGAGAGTTAAAAGGGATTATTCTTTCTACCCCTACTCCGTTAGAAATTTTGCGGATAGTAAACGTTTCGCCAGCGCCAGATCCTCTGCGCTGAATAACAACACCATTAAATAACTGTGTACGTTCCTTATTACCTTCTTTAATTTTTAAATGAACGGTAATAGTGTCGCCCGCTTTAAAAGCAGGAATCTCTTGTTTATTAGAGGTTTGTTCTTCTACAAACTTAATAAGATGGTTCATGACTATTAGTTTTTAGTTTATAATTCTTTAAATAGGACTGCGAATATACGTAAAATTTAACTATTTAAGCAAATCTGGTCTTTTTAGTTTAGTTAGTTCATATGCCTTTTCCATTCTCCACTCTTCAATTTTTTTATGATTTCCACTCATAAGAACCTCAGGAACAACCACTTCTCTCCATTTTTCGGGACGCGTATAAACCGGTGGTGCCAATAAATTATCCTGAAAAGAATCAGTTAAAGCAGAAGTTTCATCATTTAAAACCCCAGGAATTAGTCGAATAACGGCATCGCAAAACACATTTGCTGCCAGTTCTCCGCCACTTAAAACAAAATCGCCAATAGAAATTTCGCGAGTTATATAGAGGTCTCTCACACGCTGATCCACCCCTTTATAATGACCACATAAAATAATTACATTTTTATATAAGGAACATTGATTGGCAATTTTCTGATTAAAGGTTTCGCCATCTGGAGTCATGTATATAATTTCGTCGTATGCACGTTCGCTCTTTAACATCTCGATACAAAGCGCAATAGGTTCAATCATTAAAACCATTCCGGCTCCACCACCAAAAGCATAATCATCAATACTTTTATGGGGATCGTTCCCTGCAAAATCTCTTATGTTGTGCACATTGACCGATACCAAGCCTTTATCTTGGGCACGCTTTAAAATACTATGATTAAAAGGGCTTGCTAATAAATCTGGAACAGCACTAATAATATCTATACGCATATCGCAAATATAATTACAAACTTAAATGATATTATAATTTTAAAACACAAAGAAAGTTATCTATTAAAAATAAAGTTATCTTAGAAATCTAAAAAAGATACCCTATGAGTTCGGCTTCAGTAAATATTTCTACCCGTTGGAAAGCAGATTTTTTAAAGGCAAAAAGTTTAAGAACAGACCCTTTTGCGGAATCAATTATTCAAGAAGTTGCCAAAAATCAGGATTTTTCATCCTTACGAGATTTGTTTAAAGCTTTAGACTCTAATGATGATATAGCGAACAATAAAAATTTGCCAACCAGCGTAAACAATTATTTTAAAGATAATGACGACCTCCCGGCATGGGCTGATGCGCATAAAATAAAAATTGCTCAAGATTTGTTTAAAGAGAACGGACCTGAAATAGCGCTTATTTTAAACTATAAAGCGCTTCCGCTATGTTATGCATGTAAAAACGGAGCAAAAGTTTTAGCTACAACCGGCAGATTAACAAGTGTTGGTAACGATACATCCAAAATGATGAGGAGATTACTGGAAACCTCTCAGATGGTTATAAATGTTATGTCGGAAGGAGGACTATCCCCAAAGGGCAAAGGAATAATTACGGTTAAAAAAGTTCGCTTATACCACGCTGCCATTCGATTTTTTCTTCTTAATTCCAATAATAATTTTAAATGGGATACCCAACACTATGGATTACCCATTAATCAAGAGGAAATGGCTGGCACATTAATGGCTTTTTCTGCCTTGGTATTAAACGGGCTTACGCAATTAGGAATAGAACTTACCAAAGAACAAAAAGACGCTTATATGCACTGCTGGAACATAGTAGGACATTACATTGGTCTTGAACCCGACCTCTATCCAAATGATTTTGAAGATGGATGGAATCTTGGAATTGAAATTATTAAACGTAACCAGGAAGAATCCGCTGATGGAAAATTTTTAATTGACTCCCTAATACTTAACGCTAAGAGTTATTTCTTTAAAGGAGAAATGATGGATTTTATTCCGGCATACCTTATCAAATTCTTCGTAAAGGATGTTTCTGAAACCATAAATGTTGATTTAAATAAAGTTTTAGGTTTGGAAGAACATTTTAATTTGTTTGAAAAAATTGGAGGTAAATTATTTTTAGAAACCTTTGACTTATTAGACGGTATCGAAGACCATGTTCCGGTAATTAAAAAGATAGTTGAAAAATACAGCACAACACATTTACAGGAGCTCGTAAATCATTATTTAAAAGTAAATAATGTTGCTTTTTATATACCTGGAAATCTAAAGGATAACTGGAAATTAAACTAAGCATTATGGATTTAAATTATTGGATAAATACAAAAGACTACTCTGTACCTGCATTAATATGGAATGGAGTAGGTTGCTTGTTTTGGGTAATTACATACGCTGCTCTGGTTAAAGAAATATTAAAGCGTAAATATGTTGAAATGCCCTTTTTTATTGCTGCCGGAAATTTAGCCTGGGAATTTATATGGAGTGTTTTTTATCATCCCAACACCGGTAAGCTATATTCTCTCTCCTATCAGGGAGCTTTTTTACTTGACCTTTTTATTTTTTATCATGTTATACTATACGGGCATAAACAAATTGAAATTCCGGAAATAAAAAAACACTTTAAAGCAATAGCTATTGTTTTACTTTTAATGTGGATTCCACTTAACTATTTTTATGTGGCGGAAGGATTAGACACAGCGATTGGCGCAAATTCGGGATACATCTTAAATTTGATGATCAGTTTACTTTACCCCTTGCTTTTATTAAGAGGGAATCCGGAGAACTTTTCTCCACTTGTAGCCTGGTGCAAATGGTTTGGAACAGGATGTATAACGGTTTCCATGTTTCTTATCTATCCTGATAATTATTTTGTTCAAACGTTAGGGGTATGTTGTTTTATATTAGATGTAATTTATGCGGTTATTCTAAAGAATAAATTAAAGCAAGTTAATTTAGCAGCTTAATGGAAATAGTGCGTATACATCTCTTTTTATGTTTACTTCTATCAATTGCCGTTAATGGATATGCAACTGTCATTAACGCTAAAGAAATTATATCGGGCAACAGTATTGAAAATAATTTGCTTCAATATAATAGCAATGCGAATTCAATAAATGAAATAGATACCTCCAGAAAAGCAAATTTCGAAATTTTTAGTTGGGATAAAATCCCTGCTGGCACCAGCTCTAGTTGGATTACATTAACCATTAATAACCTGAATGAGCCCGAAAAAAAACTGGTGTTAGGAAATAATCAATTTCAGTTTCTGGAATTTTATGAACTAAAGGATGACGGACAGTTTAAGATAAACCTAAGCGGAACATTGTGTAGCTATTCGTTAATGGATGAAGTATTTGGTGCAAACTCTTGGTTTATATTTAACTTACCTTCCAACAAGGTTTCAACCTTTTACATCAGGGCTTCCAACAAAGAAAAGGTAAAATATCAATATTCTAAA
>JBIICS010000051.1:0-17937 GCA_044238735.1 Bacteroidia bacterium | reverse complement strand
TAGCTTCACCTGCGAAATATAATTTATCATTTACAGGCAATGCTGCTATTTGTCTTGCATTACCCATCCCAATCGAACTATATCCATATGCGCCTTTAATATATGGTTTCTTTGTATAATTATGAACGCTTGATGAAATGAATGATGCTGTGGCTTTGCCTTTGTAAATAATATCTAATTCCTGAAGGAGGGCATTTGTTATGGAAACATCATCTGGCAGTGCGCTTAATTTGGCTGCCTGATCCCCCATAACAAAAGCTAAGAGTACATTATTAGTTGTATTTTTTCCTATTGTATCATCTAAATAAGCGGCGCAAACACTTCCGCCATAAAGAACATCTTCATAAAATTTATTATTGAATTTCAGAAACACTTTTATTCCCGGTCCCATTCCTATTTTTGAAAATGCATAGGTCTTCTCTGATGGGAGATCGGGAGTAAACTTTATTTCATTTAGTTTTAGAATTGAAATAGGCACTGTAATAATTACTTTATCTGCAATGTAATTATTGTTTGTATGATCTTTTAAAATTATTTTTGACGCTGTATAATTTATTGAAGTTATTGGGGTGTTTAATTGTATGTTGCCATTAACCTCCTGAGCAATGTATTCATCAATTACATCAAAATAGGTATTTTTAAATTTAAAATCTTCATCCCCTGATACCCAATTCTCTTCATCTTTATTGTTCCAATAGGCTGATAGTAAAGAGGCTGATGCTCCTTGATCGCCGGCAATTGCCTCTATAATATTTTCATAATCGGAATTAAAGCCTTGTTCAATTGCATAATCTTTAAAAGAGATATCAGGTAGGTTATCACCTTCAAAAATGAAGGGATTTTTGGGTAAACTTTTAACTATATGGTTATTATACCAATATTTAATTTCTGTTTCATCTAGAGTTATATTGGTTTTTTTTGCTTTAACCAGATCTGCTACTATACTATTGCTGCCATGCATCCATTGTGCACCGATATCTATAGGGTAATCTGCAAAGCCATTTAATTTACCCATCCTTCCTCCATAAATGTCGCAAGCTTCTAATATAGAGAAATCAATACCTCTCGATTTTAATATATAACCTGCATACAATCCGGCTGCCCCCGCTCCAACAATTATAACTTTTCCGTCGTATTTAATGTTTTTAAGTAAATCTTTTTCGCGACAAGCAGATAACATGAGAGGAGATAAAAGTACGCTGCCAATAGAGGCTATCGAGGAGTTTCTTAAAAATTGTCTTCTTTTCATTTATATTTAAAATAATTGTCTTAAAAACTAAAGGTAATCCTTTAATCTTATCAAACTTTCTGGAAGTAAACCTCAAATAAGATCTCTTTTTATACAATTAGGGCGCTCTTCTATTTCAATCTTACGGATGAAGTTGACTTATTATCTACTCTTTTTTATAAATATTTATGTTTAATTTTTAATAAGTTTTATGGAGTTTATAGTATTGCTATTCTGTATTATTAAAACATATAATCCTTTTGGAATTTCAGAAAAATCATAATTATTGATATGGTCTCCTTGCCATGTGGTTTGTCCGAAAAAGTTTATTAGAAAAAATTTTTCTGTTCCTGATAAATTAGAAAGATTTATTTTATTAGTAAACGGATTTGTAAGTGGTTTCACTTCAGTTTCTTTTATGTATGCATCCTTATTATGGGTGCTTAAACAGCCGGTAGTGTAGTTTTGAAAGAATGACCAAAGCAAGTCGGTCGCGCTTATTTGGCTAGAAACCGGATTGTTATTTGGATTTCCTCCCGGCCAACTATGACTTCCATCTGTGGTGGCATAATGATGAATCTCCACATTACAAGAACAGGCATGTATTTTTATGAAATCGAAATTATTTCCGTTTCCATTAATAACGGTATCTCTGTTTTCACAATTATTTTTTTGAGTCCAAATTTTCATGGTGCTATCTTGCGAAGGAAAATAAATTGAATTTAAGGGCGGTGCACCACCTAAACCACCATTGTAAAAGACAATCGGATCTGCTTTTGAGTGAAAACTAATAACGGGAATTTTGTTTTCTGGGTTACAAGGATTATACATTTGAGAACAAGCATTGGGGGCTATAGCAGCAAAGCGATTACTTAATTCACAGGCCAATCTATAGCAAAGCATTCCCCCGTTTGATGAACCTGTTGCATACACTCTCGTGGTATCTATTGAATATTTTTGAAATAATTTATTTAATAATTTATCAATAAAACCAACATCATCAACATTTTGATTTAATGCGGGCGGACAACAATTTCCTGCATTCCAAGAACGATTTTGATTAAATACCAGCCCCTCCGGATATACAACAATAAATCCCGAATTGTCCGCTTTTTCTGAAAGATTACTTTGATATGCAAATACTGTCCAGCCCTGCATACTGGTAGCTGCTTGTTGGCCTCCATGAAAACCCAAAATTAAAGGGTATTTTGTATTCAAACTATAACCAGATGGTAAATGAGTGTTGTATTTCCGCCAAACACTCCCAACATAAATACTATCGTATAGGTCTGTTTGTCCAAATAAGGAATAATGTATTGTAATGTTTAGAAAGATAAGGCATAAATTTTTTTTCATGATAGTCTGTGTTTTAAATAAGACTGATAATATTGCCGATGGTTTAATTAAAGGCTTTTAATGTTTAAAAGTTAATAAATTTATCGATCTATTAAATCGATGGAATAATTTAAAAGATATTTACTTAACAGCTTTTTTTAAAAAATAGTAATCGTTAGCGTGTATATTAGGAGTGTATAATTAGGAACTTAATTTATTGTAAATAATTAATATTCAAATAAATAGATGTTTCGCTCGATTTAAAAGTTTTATTATATAAATCAATGATTTCCTCTTTGGGTAGTTTCCCTGTATTAAGTGGGTTGGTGTTTTAATTTTAACTTTAAATATTTTTACCGCTTGTTTAAACTGTTTTTGTAACGTATTTTAGTAAGCTATTTATTTTATAATGAGAAATTTACTTCTTCTAATGCTTCTTATGCCCACACTAGTTTGGGCTCAAAACCAAAAGGCATCTTTAAAGCTGGCCAACGACTATTTTAACGCCGGTAACTATGAATCGGCATTGCAAATGTATTTATCTCTTCAAAATGATAATCCTAACGATCAAAAAGTTAATTATAAAATTGGAGTTTGTTACCTCAATTCAAATATAAATAAGTCCCGCGCAATTCCCTTTCTCGAAAAAGTAATTGCCAATGATAAAGATGAAGCAAATGCTGTTTTTCTTCTTGGTCGTGCCTATCATTTCGCAAACAAATTTGATGATGCTATTAAATATTATACCTTGTTTAAATCCAATAATAAAGGAAACCTAACTAACTTAAAAGATGTTGACCTAGAATTGCAGGCTTGCTATAACGCAAAGGAATTACTTAAATATCCGGTTAATGTAGAGTTCGAAAATTTAGGTAAAATGGTTAATTCAAGTTTTTCGGATGATTTCCCTTTTGTTCCTAAAGATGAGTCTTTCATTTTGTTTAATTCTCGAAGAGAAGGAAATTCTCAAGGTATTGATGGTAAATTTTTCTCTGATGTATATATATCGTATGTAAAAGAGGGTAAATGGTCTATGGCCAAACCGTTAAAAGAAATTAATACCCCCGAAGGTGATGAGGAAATTATTGGTCTATCTTCGGATGGTTCTACAGCACTTTTTATGTTTGATAATAACTTGGGAAGTGGCGACTTATTTATCAGTAAACGCAATGGAGATAAATTTGAAAAACCGCAGCGGTTACCGGATGTAATTAATTCAAAGTTTAACGAAATTGCAGCTTCATTATCGGCCGATGGTTCACAAATTTATTTTGCAAGCGATAGGCCAGGGGGCTTTGGTGGAATAGATATTTATGTTTCAAAAATTTTACCAAATGGTAGTTGGGGAGAAGCAAAAAATCTAGGACCATTTATCAATACAAAATTTGATGAAGATTTTCCAAGTGTCTCAACTGATGGAATAACCTTACTTTTCAGCTCTAAAGGTCACACAACTATGGGCGGGTATGATATTTTTAAAGCGTCCTATGATGAAGAAAAACAGGCTTGGGGTAATGTTAAAAATATTGGTTTTCCTATAAACTCGGCTGGTGATGATTTAAACTTATGCTTAAGTAAGGATAATAAATACGGTTACATGTCAAGTATTAAAAATGAAGGTATTGGGGATAACGATATTTATAGAATTTCGTTTAAAGATGAAGAACCTGAATACACCGTAATTAAAGGTAAAATAAGTTGTATGGACGATCTACGAACAGTGAGTTCAGCAAACATAACGGTTAATCGTATTGCCGATATGGAACTTATGGGTACTTATTTGCCAAATCCTCAAAATATGCGTTATGTAATTATCCTGCCTCCTGGTAAATACGAATTTATTATTGAAGGGGAAGGTTTTAAAACTTATAGCGAAAAAATAGAGGTGTTAGATAAATCTTCTTTTAAACCTTATGTAGATAAGGATATTAAATTAATTCCAAATTAAATAATGAATCTGATTTTTTTTGATGGCAATAGTCATAATTCGCTTCTGCCATTAACGTATACCCGCCCGGTTGCAGCTTTGCGGGTTGGAATTCTAACGATTGAGGAAAAATGGAAGAAATTCTTGGTGTGTGAAAACACCTCCTATTTAACTCCAGATTATCTATCCAAAAAATATAAACTTAAAAAAGATTCAGTTAATTTGTTAATTAACGGTGCAGCTTGTCCCAACTTTAATTCTGTTCAGCTGGTTAAAGAGCTCGAATTAAATCAAGCGGTTTATTTTAAGGATAATTTAATTGCTATAGCTTTAGATGCTGAGAGTTTGGATTCTTTTAAACTTGGCCAAGTAAAAGCAGCAAAGATATTTCAGTTAAATGAATTAAATTTTATTAGTTGCGTTCCGGATATCTTTTTACTAAATGATGCTGAACTACGTTCCGATTTTAATTTAATTACCAAAGGAAGAAAAAGCAGAATACTATCGAATACCAATACCATTATTGGAGATGTTTCTCAGATTTTTATGGAAGAAGGTGCGGTTTGCGAGGCAAGTATATTAAATTGTAAAACAGGCCCCATCTATATTGGTAAAAATTCAGAAATAATGGAAGGAACGGTTATACGCGGACCGTTAGCAATATGTGAACACGCTCAGATAAAGTTAGCAACCAAAATATACGGCGCCACAACAGTTGGCCCTCACTGTCGCGTGGGTGGTGAAATTAATAACTCCGTTTTACTGGCATATTCAAATAAAGGTCACGATGGTTTTTTAGGAAATTCGGTAATTGGCGAATGGTGCAATTTGGGCGCTGATACTAATAACAGTAATCTTAAAAATAATTACGGTGATGTAAAAATATGGGATTACGAGCATGGGCATATGAAAAATACCGGTTTGCAATTTTGTGGATTAATAATGGGTGATCATTCAAAATCGGGCATTAATACTATGTTTAATACCGGAACAACGGTTGGTGTATGTGCAAATATTTTTGGCGGTGGATTTCCTCCATCTTATGTACCTTCTTTTTCATGGGGTGGCTCAGACGGGTTTGAAGAGTATAAACTGGATAAAGCTTTTGAAGTGGCCGCAAAAGTAATGGAAAGACGTCAATGCCGCTTATGCACCGAGGATCAAAATATTTTACAAAACGTTAAATTGTTAAATGGTTATATTAAGTAAAGAGCTTAACATAGTTTCGTTATTATTTAATCAATTTAACTAAGTATTTTGACCTTATCTTGCTCTTTAATTTTAAAAATAGCTTTATGAGCATATCACTTAAGATAGTTATTATTACTATATCCATGATGCATCATTGCTATTCTCAAAATTTAGTTTATAAAAATGATTTCGAAAAATTAGAATTACAAACTTATTATAAATCAGATTATTTAGTCCCTGTAGGAATTCATGCTTATATGGGATCGCCTGATTTATTAACTACTTCGACAGGGATTAACATTAAGAAGGCCTTTGGGTTTGTTGTGGGGTCTGTTGAGGATCAAAAAATTCATCCTAAAGTAGTTATGCCAAGAGGTAAAAATAGTGTTGGATTATTCGTACGTTCCATAAAAGGTAGGCTTGATGAGTCAATCATTTTTAGTTTGAAAGATATTTTAAAGCCCAGTACTTTTCAACTTAATTTCGAATATTGTTTATTTAAAAATAAGACAGATTATTTAGATGCTTATCTAGTATTTATCTCTGGAATTAAGAATAGTAAAGGTTTTATGCCTAAAGATACTTTTGCTCTTCATAATAAATTAAACTCATTCGATTGGAAATATCAATCTTATGAAATAAAATTAAAATCAGAGTTTAATTCATTTATTATCGGGACTTCGGATCTTGTTTATTTTGAAGAAAGAAAATTAACACCTGGCCAGTTATTAATACAAAATGATTCAACTCATACAGATAGTTACACATTTATCGATAACATACAACTAACTGATTTAAAAAATATAAATCCAAAGCTAACTTTTCCGCCAATTAAAAATGACACACTAACTCTTACATTTGGTATTGACGAAACTATACTCGACTCTTTACAATTAAAAAGATGTATGGGTTTTATTAGAAGTCATCTATCTAAAAAAATTAAGCAGATACACATTGTTGCAAGTGCAGATGCTAGCGGAACATTAGCTCATAATCAAACATTATGTAAACAAAGAGCAAGCTACTTGGAAAAAGAAATTGAGAATCAATTTAAAGAGTATGAGAATGAAATTATCTCAAACGTTGATAATTCATATAAAAATAGAAATGGGACTATTGTGTTGATTTATCATCAGCCTTAATTAAATAGGTGCGATTAGATTTAACTAAACCTACCAATTAAATAGATTTAATTAGTTATATTTGAATTGAATGCTAACTAAAAAAGCCAAATACGCCATTAAGGCACTAAAATATTTAGCCTCTCAGCAAGAAGAAGGGCCATTTCATATATCGCAAATTGCCGAAAAAGAGCATATCCCTCAAAAGTTTCTGGAAACTATTCTGCTCGAACTTCGGAAAAATGGTTTTGTATCCAGTAAAAAAGGGCAGAATGGCGGATATCAATTAATAAAAGATCCTGATGGAATCTATCTTATTGATTTGCTCCGTATTTTTGATGGTCCTGTTGCCATTCTTCCCTGCGCTTCTCTTAACTATTACGAACCGTGTGATGATTGCGAAAACGAAGAAACTTGTGGTTTACGTAAAACAGCAATTGAACTGCGTGATAGTTCACTAAAAATTTTACGCACCACTTCTATTGCCGATGTGCTTAAAAGCGAAACTCCAGCCCGGAAAAAGTAATTTAACTAAACAATTATTTATTTGAAATACAGTTAGTTATTGTGTTTTGGGATTCTAATTATCCCTATAAACTTGGTAGAGTAAATAGAATTACTATATTTGTACTGTCAAAAAAAAGTGAAAATGTTTTTTTCTACAATTAAATTTTGTTTTAAAAAATAAATCGGCTTTTGGGTTTGATTGTTAATTAATAAAAAGCCTTTCTAAAGAGAGGCTTTTTTTTGAGAAATTGAATTTTTAAAAATAGAATGGAAAAAATATATTTAAGTGAATCAGGTCCTAGTGTTTCGGCAGCCGTTTATGGTTTTTGGAGATACAATACTAAAGTATTGGCAAGTGCTAAAAAAATTGAAGAAATTATTAATTACAATTTAGAACTTGGAGTAAATACTTTCGATCATAGCGATCGTTACTCGGATGGTTTAATTGAAGAATTGTTTGGTAAAGCTATCAAATCAAAATCGTTTAAACGTTCCGAAATTGTGGTGTCTACAAAAGCAGGTATTGTTAAGCATGGTGAAGATACTTATCGTAATTTAACTCCTAAGCATATTAAAAAAAGTGTGGATGCTTCACTAAAACGTTTAAAGACAGATTACATCGATATATTTTTATTAGAGAATTACGATATCTTACTAAATGCCGAGGAAACTGCCTCTGCCATTATCGAATTAATCCGTTTAGGAAAAATCAGATTTTTTGGAGTGAGTAATTTTAATGTATTCCAGCATCAATTGCTTGCTTCACGCTTGTCTCAACCTATTGTTACTAATCATATCGAATTAAATTTATTAAACACCAGCGCAGTAGAAGATGGTCGTTTAGATTTTATTAAACAGCAATACAGCAAACCTCTTGCATGGGCTCCTTTGGCTGGTGGCCGTATTTTAACAGGAAAAGATGAAAAGGCGGTCAAAGTTAGAAATGTTCTGGAAAAGGTAGCTAAAAAGCATGGGGCAAATATCGAACAAATTGCAGTGTCGTGGTTATATAAATTAGGAGCTTTGCCAATTATTGGAAGCCCTGATAAAGTAAGGATTAAAAACGCGGCCAGCGCATATAAAATTGAACTATCACATGAGGAATGGTATTTAATTTATAATGAAACTAAATAATTGATGAGCTAATAATCAAGTGTGATGAAGTGATGAGTTATGAAGCTAACTTTCTAAACCTTCAAACATTGCAACTAATAAACAAATGAACCTATAAGCTTTAAAATAAGAAAGGCTTCGATACTTCAGCCTGACAATAATGTCACCCTGAGCTTGTCGAAGGGTAGATAAAGATTTGAAATACTAACAACTATAAACTCAAAACTATAAACTAAATTATATGGAAAGTTTTTTATCCGAAATCGAAAACCCAATAGTTCAGAAAGATATTATTGAACTGGGACAAAAAATTGCAGCGTTTAAAGATGGAACATTGCATGAAGATAAGTTTCGCGCGCTGCGTTTGGCTCGTGGTGTTTATGGTCAGCGCCAGCAAGGGGTGCAGATGATTCGGATTAAACTGCCTTTTGGAAAATCAAGTGTAAAGCAATTATATCGTATTGCCGATGTTAGCGACGAATACAGTACAGGAAATTTGCATATTACCACTCGTCAGGATATACAAATCCATTTCGTTAGTTTAGATCGTACGCCTCAGTTATGGGCCGATTTAGAGAAAGATGATATTACATTGCGCGAAGCATGCGGAAATACGGTAAGAAATGTTACCGCTTCTTCCATTGCCGGTATCGATCCTAAAGAGCCTTTTGATGTAAGTCCTTACGCGCATTTAGTATTTAGTTATTTCTTACGTAAGCCTTTCGGTCAGGAGCTTGGTCGTAAAATAAAAATTGCTTTTAGCTCCAATGATCTGGATGATGCAGTTACCTATATTCACGATTTAGGCTTTATTCCAAAAGTTAAAACCATTGACGGAAAAACTGTAAAAGGTTTTAAAGTATTAGTGGGGGGCGGACTTGGAGCTCAGCCTTTTCTGGCTCAGGTAGCGCATGAGTTTTTAGAGGAAGAAAAATTAATACCCTTTGTTGAAGCTACTATCCGTGTGTTTGATCGTTATGGCGAACGTAACAGCCGCCATAAAGCACGTATTAAATATTTAATTGCTAAGTTAGGTATAGAAGAATTTATAAGGCTTACCGAAGAAGAGCGCTTAGCTATTCAATATGAACTTAATCGAGATTTTAAATTAGTTCCTCAGCAATTGGATTATGCTGCAGCCGAAACCTTCAATTTAAAATCCTTGATTGAAAAAACAAGTGATGCAAAATTAAAGGAATGGTTAAAAACCAATGTGTTTGAGCAAAAACAGCAAGGTTATTACGGAGTTTTTATAAAAGTATTGTTAGGTAATTTTAGTACTGCAACGGCTCGTAAATTGGGTCCTGTAGTGTTAAAATACGCAGCAGACGATATTCGTTTTACTATCGATCAAAGCATTTTATTAAAATTTATAAAAGGAGAGGACCTGGTTAAATTATACGAGGAATTAAAGTCTATTGGCCTAGCCGATACGGGTTATAACAGCTTAGCAGATGTTACCTCATGCCCGGGTACCGATACCTGTAATTTAGGTATATCAAACAGTACGCAGGTTGCCAAGGTTATTGAAAACGTAATTCGTGAAGAGTATCCGGAGTATATCTATAATCGCGAAATAAAAATTAAAATTTCGGGTTGCATGAATTCATGCGGTCAACACGGATTAGCTCATATCGGTTTCCACGGTAGTTCTGTAAAGGTGGGAAAGTCAACTGCACCGGCCTTGCAGGTATTACTCGGAGGTGGTACATTAGGCGATGGTAATGGTCGTATTGCTGAAAAAGTAATTAAAATTCCTAGTAAACGTGTGTTGGATATCATCCGTTATTTACTGGATGATTTCACAAATAACCAATTGCCGGGCGAATATTTTAACTCCTATTACGACAGACAAGGAAATAAATATTTCTATGATTTATTAAAGCCTTTGGCCGATACAACAAATTTAAAGGACGAGGATTTTATTGACTGGGGACAGGATGAAACTTTTAAAACAGCCATTGGTGTAGGAGAATGTGCAGGTGTAATGATTGACCTGGTAGCTACTTTGTTTTTTGATGCAGAAGAAAAGCTGGATGCTTCTAAAAATTCATTAGACGCAAATTTGTATGCCGATTCTATATATCATAGCTATGCATCTGGCATTCATACCGCAAAGGCCATTTTGCTTGAGAATAGCATCGCTTGTAATACACACCACGGAATAATTTCCGATTTTGATAAGAATTTTAAGATCTCCGATTTTATTCTGGGATATCAATCCTTTTCCGATTTTGTTCTTCAAATTAATAAACAAGATCCGTCGAAAGTATTTGCCGAAAAGTTTATTAAGGAAGCACAGGAATTTAATGCTAATGCACAAAAATTAAGAAAAGAAAAATTAATCGAAAACGCTTAAAAATAAAAGTCATGTCCAAAACTATTTTACCTAAAATAACCCTTGTAGGCGCCGGACCTGGCGATCCTGAATTAATTTCAGTTAAAGGTTTAAAAGCAATAAAAGAAGCCGATGTAATATTATACGATGCTTTAGTTAATGTTCAGTTATTGGATGAAGCTAAAACAGATGCTTTAGTAGTATACGTAGGTAAACGTAAAGGGGAAAAAGAGTATGAGCAATCAGAAATCAATAAGTTGATTGTTTCCTATTCTTTAACCCACGGACACGTGGTTCGTTTAAAAGGTGGAGATTCTTTCGTTTTTGGTCGTGGTTCTGAAGAATTAGAATTTGCTAATCAATTTGGAATCGAAACATCAGTAGTTCCTGGCATTTCAAGTTCTATTTCTGTGCCAGCTCTTGCAGGTATTCCTGTAACTCACCGTGGAGTGAGCAATAGCTTTACGGTTATTACCGGAACTTTGTCCGATGGAAGTTTAAACCCAGAAATTGCAAATGCTTTAAACTTAAAGGGGACCTTGGTAGTTCTAATGGGTCTAGCTAAACTAAAAGAAATACAAGCATTATATACCACGTTTGGAAAACAATTAACTCCGGTGGCTGTAATTAGTAATGGATCATTACCAGAGCAAAAAGCCGTTTATGGAAATTTCAATGATATTTTCGATAAAGTAAAGGCTAATGAGATTAAAGCTCCAGGTATTATCGTAATAGGTGAAGTAGTAAATGTTTTAAAGAAAGAAGTTACTGCCCTTGAGCAAATTGCTTCATTGTAATGAGATTAATTGTTCTATATTTCTTTCTGTTCTTTTCTGTAGCAGTGTTTTCTCAAAGTGTTTATACCAAACAAAATGCTTGGTTTGCATTTAATGGGCAATACACTGCTTCAAAATTTAGATTAGTATTAGATGGAGGTAATAGATCTTTTGATCATTTTTATAATAAAAACAGAACTACCTTAATTCGTTTTTCATCAGCATATAAATTAATAGATGGTTTGTTTTTAGGATTGGGATTTGCAAGTTTTTATCACTTCTCTTATCCTACAAATGATGCAAATATTCAAAATGAATTGCGTCCTTTTTTGCAAGCTAATTATTTTAAGAATATCACTACGGGTTCTTTAAGATTTAGATTTAGAAATGAGTTCAGGTATTGGAAAACGAGTAATACGCTTAAAAATCGTTCTCGATTATTAATTACGTATTTGCATAATTTTAAGGATAAAATTAAGTTTCCGGTTGTACAATATGAAGGCTTTGTAACGCCTGATAAATCCATTTTTCACGAACATCGCATGCAATTGGGTTTACAGTATGATTTTAATCAACATTTTAGTGTTTTACCCTATTATATGGTTCAAATTCAGTCGAACAATCCGTACCTTCAAAACATAATTGGGTTAACATTTCAATTCTCAAGAACGAATGGAGCATAAGAAAGAACATAATGATTTGTTTCCGGTATTCTTTAAACTAAACCAGCTCCAGGTATTGGTTGTAGGAGGAGGAAATGTTGCTCTTGAAAAAGTGAGAGCTATTTTAACCAATTCACCCGAATGTAACCTAACTATATTAGCAATTGAATTTAAAACTGAATTAGTTGAGTTTGTTTCTGAATATAGTTCTGTTAAGCGGATACAAAAAACATTTGCTGCTGATGATGTTAAAGGATTTAATTTAGTTATTGGTGCTGTTGATGATGTTTCAACATCCAAAGAAATTCAAATAGCTTCAAAAGAACAAAATATCCTTTGCAATTTGGCCGACAAACCCGACTTGTGCGATTTTTATTTAGGTTCTATCGTTAAAAAAGGTAATGTTAAAATTGCTATTTCTACAAATGGTAAAAGCCCTACACTTGCCAAACGATTAAAAGAAATTTTAAACGAGGCTGTTCCTGAAGAGATTGATGAAGTAACAGATCGATTGAACATTATAAGAGAAACTATAAAAGGTGATATCTCTGAAAAAATTAAAGTATTGGATGAGCTAACGAAAAATCCCCAAAAAAAACAAAGTCCATGGGAAGTTCTAAGCCCTCAAAAAAAGGCAATTCTTATTTCTCTGGGTGTAATTATGGTAATGATTGCTGGTCATTTGATGTTTAGTTTTGTTCCTTTTCAAAACATATATACTTTATCGAATAATATTTATAAAGATTTAGATCCTAATTTCATTACATATGTTTTAGTAGGTGGCGCGGCTCAATTAATAGACGGTGCATTGGGAATGGCTTATGGTGTTACTGTTACTACTTTTCTATTGAGTTTAGGAATTCCTACAATTACACCTGCTGTTGCAAGTGCAAGTATGCATGCTTCCGAGGTATTTACAACCGGTACCTCCTCATTAGTATATATGCGGTTTAGAAACATCAATAAAAAAATGTTTAAATTATTATTGTGGCCAGGGATTATCGGAACCATTATTGGTGTTTTTACGGTAAGTTATTTAGGTAAGGAACATTTTAAAATATTGAAACCTTTAGTGTCCACATATACATTAATATTAGGAGTATTAATAATTGCTAAAGCAGTTAACTTTAAATTAAAGCGTTCAAAAACTAAAAGAATACAGCCCATTGCTGCTTTAGGTGGATTTTTAGATAGTGTAGGTGGAGGTGGTTGGGGTCCAATTGTTACTGCTAGCCTTATTGCTGGTGGTAGAAATTTACGTTACGCAATTGGAACTTCTCACTTAGCTAAGTTCTTTATCGCCTTAACAAGCACCATCACCTTTTTTGTTTTAATTGGAATAGACCATTGGCCAATTATTTTTGGGTTGGTTATTGGAGGCATGATTATAGCCCCTTTTTCAATTTCTTTTTCAAATAAAATTCCAACCAAGCCGGGTTTAATTTTAGTAGGAATTGTTGTAATATTAGTGAGTTTAAAAACGTTATTAAAAGCATTGATGTAATGAGTAATGTTAAAGAAATAATTGAAAAATTAGAAGGTTTAAGTTTGTCAGATACTTTGAAGTATCTATCAAATAATTTTTCTTCTGAGGTGGTTTTTTCTACTAGCTTAGGTTGGGAGGATCAGGTAATCACACATCATATTTTTTCTAACCAATTACCTATTGAAGTATTTACCTTAGATACCGGTCGTTTGTTTAGCGAAACGTATAGCGTATTAAGCAGCACGCTAAATCGCTATAAGCAACCCATTAAGGTTTATAGTCCTAAAGCCGAATTACTGGAGCCTATGCTTACGCAAAAAGGTCCTTCCAGTTTTTATGAATCAATTGAAAACCGTAAAGAGTGTTGCTTTATAAGAAAAGTAGAACCTTTAAAACGCGCACTTAAAGGAAAGAAAATTTGGATTACCGGTTTACGTGCCGAGCAAAGTGATAATAGAAAAGATATGCCTATTGCAGAATGGGATGATGCGAATCAGATTATAAAAGTACATCCTCTAATTAACTGGACACTGGTAGAGGTTAAAGAGGAAATTAAGAAGTACAACATCCCTTATAACGTGTTACACGACAGAGGTTTTGTAAGTATAGGTTGTGCGCCCTGTACCCGTGCTGTAAAAGAGGGAGAAGACTTTAGAGCCGGCCGCTGGTGGTGGGAAAATAAAAGTAATAAGGAGTGTGGACTACATAGTTAATTATGAATTATGAATTATTAATTATGAATTATGAATTATTAATTATGATTTGGAAGTTGTAAATTCATAAAATGAAAGAAAAGCTAAAGCATAAGAATATATTTGAAGAAAAATCTTTTGAATTTAGTTTAGAAATTATTAAGGTATTTAAACATTTAAAAGATAAAGAAAGAGAATTTGTTATAAGTAAACAATTAGTTAGAAGTGGAACAGCAGTTGGAGCTTTAATTAGAGAAGCTCATTTTATTCACAAGCTAGGAATTAGCCAAAAAGAGTGTGCAGAATCGCTTTATTGGATTGATTTATTATATTATTCAGATTATATAAAACAAGCCGAGTATGGAAAATTAAAAGGTATGGCCGAAGAACTTTTGCGATTGATTAGAAGTTCAATTTTAACTTCAAAAAGTAAAGCAATAAAGGTTCAAAAATCATAACTTATCATTCATAACTCATAATTTAAAATTTATGAACAAAGAATTAGATTATTTAGAAGAATTAGAATCCGAAGCAATTTATATTTTGCGTGAGGTGGCAGGTCAATTTGATAGGCCAGCCTTATTGTTTAGCGGAGGTAAAGACAGTATCTGCTTAGTGCATCTGGCACTTAAAGCTTTCAGACCCGGTAAATTCCCATTTCCATTGGTGCATATCGATACTGGTCATAATTTTCCTGAAGCGCTAGAATATCGTGATAACCTAGCTAAAGAGTTAGGAGAAAAACTGATTGTGCGAAACGTTGAGGATACCATCAAACAAAAAAAACTACAGGATGCAAAAGGTAAATTTCCAAGTAGAAACGCTTTGCAAACCTATACGCTGTTAGACACCATTGAAGAGTTCGAATTTGATGCTTGTATAGGAGGTGCTCGCCGCGACGAAGAAAAAGCTAGAGCAAAGGAGCGTATATTTTCAGTGCGCGACGAGTTTGGACAATGGGATCCTAAAATGCAGCGACCTGAATTATGGAATATCTATAATGGTAAGATAAACAAGGGGGAAAACGTTAGATGTTTTCCAATCAGTAACTGGACCGAGCTGGATGTATGGAATTATATTAAACGCGAAAAAATTGTCTTGCCAACTATTTACTTTACACACGAAAGAGAATGTGTAGTAACCGAAAGCGGACAGCTAATGGCTAATTCGCATTACTTGCAATTAGATGAAAGCGACAAACTTATTACAACTAAAGTAAGATACCGTACTGTAGGTGATATGACGTGTACTGCCGCAATAGAAAGTGAAGCTTATACTGTAGATGATATTATTGCCGAAATTAAAGAAGCAAAAATTAGCGAACGTGGTGCCACCCGTATGGACGACAGAATAAGCGAAGCCGCTATGGAAGACAGAAAGAAAAGCGGATACTTTTAACAAATAATGTTTAATCTCACAAACAATATTTAATTATGAATTATGATTTATAAATTATGATTGGAAGGTTAAATAATTTTTCTAAATTCTTATCACTATTTATAAATCATAAATCATATTTTATAACTCATAACTAACTAAGATGGAATTATTAAGATTTTTTACAGCAGGAAACGTAGATGATGGTAAAAGTACTTTAATTGGAAGATTATTGTTTGATAGTAAATCAATCTCAACCGATATTATTGAAACCCTTACCCGTCAAACAAAAAACAAAAACAACGAAACAGATATCGATTTGGCTTTGTTAACCGATGGTTTAAGAGCTGAGCGCGAACAGGGTATAACAATTGATGTAGCGTATAAATACTTTACTACTGATAAACGTAAGTTTATTATAGCCGATACACCTGGTCATATTCAGTATACCCGAAACATGTTTACCGGTGCCTCTAATGCCGATTTAGCTATTATTTTGGTGGATGCCCGTAACGGCATTACCGATCAAACTAAGCGTCATAGCATTTTATCGTCGATATTAGGTATTCCGCATTTAGTGGTGTGTATCAATAAAATGGATTTGGTTGATTTTTCTCAGTCACGCTTTGAGGAAATTAAACAGGAGTACTTGAAATTTGCCGAGCGTTTAAATCTGAAGGAAATTTATTTTATTCCGGTAAGTGCCTTGCAAGGAGATAATGTAGTGTCTAATTCCGGTAAAATGAGCTGGTATAATGGAAAACCATTGTTGCAATATTTAGAGGATGTAGTAATAGAATCTCCGGATCAGAGTCAGCTATCCCGTTTTCAGGTGCAATATGTAATTCGTCCTCAAACAGATGATTTACATGATTACCGTGGTTTTGCCGGTCAGGTAAAAAGTGGTGTTTTTAAGGTAGGTCAAAAAGTAAAGGTTTTACCGGCCGATATCGAAACCACCTTAACTAAAATTGAATCTAATTTAAGTGAATTACCTGAGCTGGGTAAAGATCGTCCTGCTGTATTTCACTTAGCTGATGATATTGATGTAAGCAGAGGAAATGCCATCGTTGCTTTAGACCAGTTGCCGAAATCGGAAAAGGAATTTACGGCTACTTTATGCTGGATGGACAACGCCCCTTATCAGGCTGGACAAAAATTCCTGATTCAGCACGGAAGTCATCGTTCAAAGGCCATGTTGAAAGAAATTCAGGCTAAAATTGATATACATACCTTTGATCAAAAAGAAAGTGATGGAGAGCTTAAATTAAACGATATTTGCAAAGTATTAATTAAAACTGCCGAAGCTGTTAATTTTGATTCTTATGCTGTAAATCGTTCTACGGGATCATTTATCATCATAAATGAGAACACAAATAATACAGTTGCTGCAGGAACGATAGATTAAATATGTCGCAAAAAAAATTTATAAGTATTCTTTATAAGAGCCATAGCTCTAAAGTTAATTTGCCTTCTCCGCCATTGGTAAACGAGTTTAACGATTCTTTACTTTCCATTTTGTTTCCTGCATACAGCGATTTGTCTTTTAATAGTGAGCACGACCTGGCCATAGAATTTAAGCGTAACCAGGAATTGTTGTTGCGCATTCTTTTATATATTGAAGGCCGTTTAAAGATAAATAGTGAAAAAATATTAACTAAATTTTATAACGAATTACCTGGTATTTATAATGCTTTGTTGTTGGATGCCGAAGCAATTGAAAAAGGAGATCCAGCTGCTATTAGCAGAGATGAAGTTATACGTTCTTATCCGGGGTTTTATGCCATTGCGGTGTATCGTATAGCGTTCGCTCTTCATAATTTAAAGGTTCCTTTAATTCCGCGTATGTTAACCGAAATTGCACACAGTAAAACGGGTATTGATATCCATCCGGCGGCTACGATAGGTCCCTATTTCTTTATTGATCACGGAACCGGAATTGTAATTGGTGAAACTACTGTTATCGGTAAGAATGTTAAATTATACCAAGGCGTAACCTTGGGTGCATTAAGTGTGGATAAGAAAATGGCCACTACCAAACGTCATCCTACCTTAAAGGATAATGTGGTGATATATGCAGGTGCTACCATTCTTGGTGGTAAAACGATTGTTGGAGAAAATTCGGTAATTGGTGGTAACGTTTGGTTAACCAAGAGTGTACCGGCTAATTCAACCATTTATCAT
>JBIICS010000060.1:0-16185 GCA_044238735.1 Bacteroidia bacterium | reverse complement strand
GGATTTAATTGACAGAAGCGAAAGAGCAGATAGTATCTATTATCAGCCTTTTTGGGGAGATGAATTTACCGGTTTAATTGCAGGTGCGCCTTATTATTATCAATATGCCGATACCGGTACTTACGCGATTATGCAAATAGCAACAACAAGTTTTGGATGTTCAGACACTATAATCAAAAACGTTTATGTAGGACCTGAATGGGTTTTTTATATTCCCAATGCGTTTAGTCCGAATGAAGATGGTATAAACGATTTATTTCTGGGCAAGGGTATAGGCATAGACATGAAATCGTATCAGATGCTTATTTTTAACCGCTGGGGTGAAGAAATATACTCAGAAAAGGAAAGTTTTAAAGGCTGGAATGGAAATATTAAAAACTCAGGAAAAGAAGCACCTATAGATGTTTATATTTATAAAGTAATATTTCGCGACCAGATAACCAATAATGTTCACGAGTATAATAATTCATTCTCTTTAATTCGTTAAAACCGAAACAGCTATAATTTAAATTAAATCAAAAAAAAAATAAGATTGAAAAATTAATTACCCTCTAAATCAATCTAATTGTTTTTTAAAATCAATCGGGTTTGTTACTCTTTCCTGTAACAAGGCAAATTTTAAAACTTCGGCCATATCATTCACGTAAGTAAAACGGAGGTCACCCAGATATTCTTTTTTTATTTCATCTACATCTTTCTTATTATCCGCACACATTACTACATCTTTAATTCCGGCACGCTTCGCGGCAAGTATCTTCTCCTTAATACCACCTACGGGAAGTACTTTACCCCTTAACGTAATCTCTCCTGTCATAGCTAATCTAGATTTAACTTTACGTTGAGTATAAATAGAGGCGAGAGCTGTAAGCATGGTTATACCTGCACTTGGGCCATCCTTTGGAGTTGCACCTTCCGGAACATGTACATGTATATCGTAGTTTGTAAAAACACGATTATCAATTTTATAGGACTCATTATGTGTTTTCAAATACTCTAATGCAAGAACTGCCGATTCTTTCATTACATCGCCCAAATTTCCGGTTAATGTAAGTTTTCCCTTTCCTTTACTTATACTGGTCTCTACAAATAATATATCACCACCTACCGGCGTCCACGCTAAGCCCGTTACAACCCCAGCAACCGAATTATCCTGATATCGATCATTAGAAAAGAATTCAGGGCCCAAAATTTTAATTACTTCCTTATCTGTAAGCGTTTTTTTAACTCTTTTGTTCAATGCAATATCTTTTGCAGTGCTTCTAACAAGCTTAGCTACCCGTTTACCCAAATTACGAACACCCGATTCGCGAGTATAACCTTCAATTACTTTTTGAATAGCTTCTTTAGTTAAACCAAACTGACTAGTTTTAACGCCATGGTCTGATGCAATTTTAGGAATTAAATGTCTTTTGGCTATTTCTACTTTTTCTTCGAGTGTATAGCCATTAATTTCAATAATCTCAAGGCGATCGCGTAATGCGGGCTGAATGGTTTGTAAAGAATTAGCTGTAGCAATAAACATAACTTTAGACAAATCGAAATCCTGCTCCAGGTAATTGTCATAAAAAGCATGGTTTTGTTCCGGATCCAAAACTTCCAATAAAGCACTGGATGGATCGCCATGAAAATCATTTCCGATTTTATCAATCTCATCCAAAATAAAAACAGGATTAGCAGAACCCGCCTTTTTTAAACTTTGCATAATTCTACCCGGCATAGCGCCAATATAGGTTTTCCTGTGCCCTCTGATTTCGCTTTCGTCTTTTAAACCACCTAAACTCATGCGAACAAATTTTCTACCCAAACTTTCAGCGATGGATTTTCCCAAACTCGTTTTTCCTACACCGGGCGGACCATATAAACAAAGGATTGGAGCCTTTAAATCTCCTTTTAACTTTAAAACGGCCAAATGTTCTAATATTCTCTCCTTTACTTTTTCTAAACCATAATGATCTTTCTCTAATACTTTTTCAGCTTTTTTTAAATCGAAATTATCTTCTGTATAAACACCCCAGGGCAATTCCAATAGAGTTTCCAGATAATTCATCTGCACCGAATATTCAGCAGCATTAGGATTCATTCGTTGTAATTTATCCAGCTCCTTCTTAAAATGCTTAGCAGCTTCTTCGCTCCATAATTTTTTTGAAGCCTGATCTTTTAAATCATTTACCTCTTGCTCCTGAGGATTTCCGCCCAATTCTTCCTGAATGGTTTTTAATTGCTGATTTAAAAAATAATCCCGTTGCTGTTTATCTAAATCGATTTTTACTTTACTCTGAATTTGATTTTTTAATTCGAGCATTTGCAATTCCTTGGTAAGTATTTCCAAAACTTTGGTTGCTCGTTCGGATATGCTGGCCAACTCTAAAATCTTTTGTTTTTCAGCTACTGGCGCATTCATATTTGAACTCACAAAATTTACCAGAAAAGAAGGGCTTTCAATGTTTTTAATTGCCATTGAAGCCTCTGTAGGAATATTGGGAGAAGACTTGATAATGTTAATGGCAATATCCTTAACTGATGAAATTAAGGCTGCAAATTCTTTATCATTAGTTTTTGGTTTAATATCGCTGTGCGCTTTAACACGCGCTTTAAAGAATGGTTCAATCTCCACTACTTCCTCCACTTCAAATCTGCGCTTACCTTGGATAATTACGGTAGTATTACCATCCGGCATACGAAGCATTTTTAAGATATAGGCAACAGTGCCAATATTATTTAAATCCTGAACAGATGGGTCCTCTATTTTATCATCCTTTTGAGCAACTACACCAATAATTTTTGTGCCCGTATAAGCCTCCTTTATTAACTTGATTGATTTATCTCTTCCAACCGTAATAGGTATTACAACACCCGGAAATAAAACAGTATTGCGTAAAGGAAGAATGGAGAGCAAATCGGGTAATTGCTCATTATTCATAAACTCTTCATCCTCTGTGGTTAAAAGAGGTATAAACTCGGTATCTTCGGTTATATCGTTACGCAATTCAAGATCTGAGGAAGTTAACAAATCATTCAAAAAATCAGCCATAATGACAGAATATAAATCGGTTAATAATAAAATCTATAATTAAAGAAGTGATTGTACTTCTAATACCCTGAAATTCAAATAAAATTACAGGAATCGGTATTTTATAGACAAGCATTATGCCAGTGCCATGTGCAGATGAAAATGGCAGAAAAGATAGTTTGTAGTTTTGAGTTTATAGTTTTTAGTACAAAAAAAAATAATGTTAGAAACTTAATCGACTTATACTAACTCAAAACTCAAAACTTTTAAACTCTTCGTAAAGCATGTTTCATACTTACCTTCTGATCAATAATTTCAGGTAATTTATCAATAGAAACACGCTCTTGTTTCATGGTGTCGCGATCGCGAATGGTTACGCTATTATCATTTAAAGTATCATGATCTACCGTTATGCAATAAGGAGTGCCGATAGCATCCTGCCTGCGGTAACGCTTTCCTATCGTATCTTTAACCTCGGAAGTACAACTATGATCGTACTTAAGGAGGTTCATAATCTCTTCTGCTTTCTCGGGCAATCCATCTTTGTTTACTAACGGTAATACCGCTGCTTTAATAGGTGCTAAAAACGGAGGTAAGCTCAGTACAATTCGTTCACTTCCATCCTCCAGTTTTTCTTCTTTATAGGATGCAGAAAGCGTAGCTAAAAACAAGCGATCCAAACCAACAGATGTTTCCACCACATAGGGTATATAATTTTGGTTTAGTTCCGGATCGAAATATTGTTGTTTTTTTCCACTAAACTGTTCATGGCTTTTTAAATCGAAATCGGTTCGGCTGTGAATGCCTTCTAATTCTTTAAATCCAAACGGAAAATTAAATTCTATATCGCAGGCCGCATTTGCATAATGTGCCAGCTTTAAGTGATCGTGGTATTTATAGTTTGCCTGATTAAAACCAAAAGATTTATGCCATTTTAAACGGGCTTCTTTCCAGTAATTATACCACTCCATTTCGGTGCCCGGGCGAACAAAAAATTGCATTTCCATTTGTTCGAACTCGCGCATCCGAAAAATAAACTGACGGGCCACAATTTCATTTCTAAAGGCTTTACCGGTTTGCGCAATGCCAAAAGGAATTTTCATCCTGCCCGTTTTTTGAACATTTAAAAAATTAACAAAAATACCCTGTGCGGTTTCCGGCCTTAAATAGATGGTGCTGCTTTCTTCGCTTACGGATCCCAATTGTGTGGAAAACATTAAATTAAACTGCCGAACGTCGGTCCAGTTGCGACTGCCGCTTACCGGACAAACAATTTCGCAATCTTCAATTATTTTTTTTACTTGCGCTAAATCACCATCATTCATGGCGCTTTTAAAACGATTGTTTATTTCATCAATTTTATTTTGATATTCCAAAACCCGGGCATTGGTAGCTCGGAACATAGCAGCATCAAAATTTTCGAAACGTTTGGCTGCTTTTTCAACCTCTTTATCAATTTTAGCCTCCATTTTAGCCACGTGTTCTTCAATTAACACATCGGCACGGTAGCGTTTTTTACTATCCTTATTATCGATAAGCGGATCATTAAAGGCATCTACATGCCCAGAAGCCTTCCAGGTAGTGGGATGCATAAAAATGGCGGCATCTATACCTACAATATTTTCATGCATTTGCACCATGGCCTTCCACCAATATTCACGAATATTCTTTTTTAACTCCGCGCCTGCTTGTCCGTAGTCGTATACAGCACTTAAACCATCATAAATTTCACTGCTTTGAAAAATAAACCCATACTCCTTACTGTGGGAGATAATGTTCTTAAATAAGTCTTCGTTGTTTGCCATGCCGCAAAAGTAATTGTAATTTTGTTATGTTATGATAATGATAGAAAATACTCTTATTGCTGACGATATTTTTGAAAAAAAATTTGTGTGTGATTTAAATTCCTGCAAAGGACAATGCTGTATTTCGGGCGACTCGGGAGCACCACTAGACAAGGAAGAAACCGAAATTTTAGAAAACATTTACGAGCAAGTGAAACCCTATATACCAGCCGAGGGTATTGAAGCCATTGAAAAACAAGGTAAATGGGTTATTGACAGCGATGGAGATTATGTAACCCCCCTAATTGCTTCTAATGAAAGGTGTGCTTATGTTTTTTTTGATGAAACGAAAACCGCCCAATGTGCCATTGAAAAGGCCTATTTAGAAGGAAAAATTAAGTATCAAAAACCCATTTCCTGCCATTTATACCCGATACGTATTACCCGTACACCCGAATACGATTTACTCAATTATCATGTTTGGAATATTTGTAAAGATGCCTGTAGGTTGGGCGAAAAACTTCAAGTTCCGGTTTTTAAATTCTTAAAGGAACCGTTGATTAGAAAATACGGCAAAGAATATTATCAGTACCTGGAGGATTACAATCAAATTCGGAAAAGCTAATTTTTCTTATCTACTATAGCCTTTAATTACAATTAGCACAATCTTTTTGAAACTTTAATTTTTTAAGTGCGTATAAAAAGTAAAAGGTATGTAATAATAAAATCTTATTATTCTTTACTTGCTGGTTTTTAGTGCAACTTAATAAATTTCAAACCATGAAATCAAGTGCTAAAATAAACCCGATTTCTATCCTAAACCGCCAAAAAAAAAGAGCGATGTTTCTTTTGTTGTTTTTGGGGTTGGTTATTAGTAAGAATTTATTTGCTCAATGGGGGGGAACTTTGCCGGTGTCACCTAATACAAATACAACATCAGGTAGTACTGGGGATTGGGTGGTTCCTGATAACGTATATTCCATAACTATTGAAGGTTGGGGTGGAGGTGGCGCTGGTGCCGCTTGTGCGACTGGTGGTTGTGGGGGAGCTGGTGGGGGAGCTGGTGGTGCTTATGTACTCCACACTTTATCTGTTACGCCAGGCACAACACTATATTATAGCGTTGCCGCAACAAGAGCTGGTTCATCTAATGGTTCATCCGCAGATGGGAATGATACATGGTTAAATAAAGCAGCTAATAGCGCCCCCACTTCCACTACTAATGGATTGCTCGCAAAAGGAGGTAAAAGCGCATCTGGAACAACAAGTGGAAATAACAGTGCTCAATCAGCATCATGTATTGGGACAACTATATATATAGGTGGAAGCCCAGGAAATGGAGGTGCCACGGCTGTTGGCGGAGGTGGAAGTGGGGGCACAAGTAGTAATGGTAACGGTACAACAACTTCCACGGCTGCAACTGCTGTTACTGGTGGCGGGCCTGGAGGTAGTGGACAAGGTACAAGCAATGGTAATGGTTCTACTCCCACTTCTGGACCTGGTGGTGGAGGAGGCGCAGCGTATAGGGGTAATACCACCTCTTATTCAGGAGGTGCAGGTTATGCAGGACAGTTAAAAATCACATATACAACCGAACCAACCGTTTATTACAGGTCTCGCCAATCTGGTAACTGGAATGCTAATACAACTTGGGAAACTAGTAGGGATGGTACAACTTGGTATAATGCACAAGGAACACCCACAAACACCGCAGCTTCAATTACAATACAAAACACCCATACTGTTACAGTAAGCGCATCAGTTACCGCAGATCAATTAACTGTTAACTCAGGAGGTACATTATCTGTATCTGCAAATCAAACTTTAACCATTGCCAATGGCGCTGATGCAGTAGATTGTACTATTAATGGCACATTAAGCAATGCAGGAACCGTAGCAACAACGGGGGCTCTTACAATTGGAACAACAGGTACCTATACGCATGCTCAAAACGGTGGTACCATCCCCACAGCTACATGGTCTTCGGGTTCAATATGCAACATTACAGGCGTTACCAGTACAGCCCCAGTTGGTTTAAATCAAAGTTTCCATCATTTTACCTGGAATTGTGCACAGTCATCTTCTGTAGGAATAGCTGCTTCTTTAACTACAATAAATGGGAATTTTACTATTACAAATACCGGTGGTGCAACCTCACTATCTCTGAATCTCACAAGTACAACAAATGCATCACTTACAATCGGAGGTGATTTAATTATCAACTCGACCTCCAATAATTCTATTATAAATTTAAGTACTTCCACTGGAACATCAACTATCAATATTGGAGGAAATTATAATCAATCTGGCGGTACCCTTTCTGAATCAGGCTCAGGTGCATGCAAAATTGTATTTAACAAATTATCAGGTACCTCAACTTTTACAAAAAGCGCTGGTTCCATTTCCAATACAATCGATTTTGAAGTGGGTACGAGCGCGCCTTCCAATACAACATTACAGTTAGCAGGAACATCAGTAAATCTTGATGCATCCAATGGAGTTTTCCGCGTAATTAGTGGTTCAAGTTTAGATTTTGCTGGTATAGCATTAACTGGTAGTGCTTTTACAACAACAATTAACGGTTCAGGGGTTTCTAATGGCGGCGCCTTGAGGAATAGTAATGCCACAGGAGTATCTTTTACTAGTAGCATAACTTTAGGTTCAGCTTCCGAAATAGAAGCGACTTCAGGAAATATATCAATTACTGGTTCTATTAACAACGGTGGTAATTTGCTAACTATTGATGGTGCCAATGCTGTAAATATTGGAACAGGTGTTATATCAGGAAGCGGAGGGTTAACAAAAACTGGAGCAGGTACTTTAACGCTATCAGGAGCAAACACCTTCAGCGGATCAACTACCATTAACGCCGGAACTTTAGCTTTAAGTGGTTCGGGTTCAATCGCCAATTCACCTTCCATATCCATCGGCACAGGCGCAAATTTAGATGTGTCTCCTAAAACTGCTAATTTTGCATTAGGTGCATCGCAACAGCTATCAATTTCTTCTACAGGAAGTAACACAACTTCTTCACTTACCGTTGGCTCCGATGATGGGCTTACACTAGGTTCAACGGGTGGAATTATATTTACAGCTTATGGCGGTGGCGCAACTGCCCCTTTAACTGTAACAAGTTCGTCCGGAGGAGCAATAGATATATCGGGAGATCCAGTAACAGTAACCACCACTTCTTCGCTTTTAACAGGAACTTATATCTTAGTTGCAAAGTCAGGTTCAGCAACAGGTGTAACCGGTACACCGGGCGCCCTTACAATTAATGGTTCGGGTTTGGTGGGGGGAACAGCAGGTTCTATATCTGTTTCGGGAGGCCAATTAATACTTAGCGTATTCCCCACCACTTTCTATTCTAAAACTAATATTGCAAATACGGATGCCAACAACCTTTCTAATTGGAATTCAAATACGGATGGAACCTCAGGTGTAGCACCAACCTCATTTACAACTGCAGGTCAAACGTTCATCGTGCAAACCGGACATCGTTATCAGGTTTCTTCCACTTGGTCAGGTTCTGCAACTAGTGTAATTCAAGTTCAATCGGGTGGTGCTTTGGACGTTAATGCTCAAACCCTTTCAACCTGGCAACGTATAGATATTGCTGGAACTGGAGTGAGTAGTTCAGGCGCATTATTAAATAGTTCAGCATCTTCTGCATCTTTGTCAATTCCCATTACTTTAACGAATACAGGAACCATTACATCTGCCGGAACCGGAGGTCTAACCTTAACGGGTAACATTAACAATGGAGGTTTTTTACTGACCATTGATGGTGCTAATGCAACAGCCATTAATACTGGCGTAATTAATGGTGCAGGAGGTCTTACAAAAAATGGTACTGGTGTTCTTACACTTGCAGGAAGTAATACTTATACAGGTGTAACCACCATCGCTAATGGTTCGCTCTCGGCTTCTTCAATTGTTGTGGCGTCAAGTGCTAGTAACATAGGGAACGCTTCTTCTGCAGTAGTTCTAGGCGATGCAACAAACACCGGTACGTTAATATTTACAAATGGGGTAAGCACCTCCTACACCAGAGGTTTTACGGTAAATGCAGGTGGTGGTTCAATAAGTAACACTTCGGCGTCAGTTATTTTAACCTTTCAAACAGGTGGCATAGCAACAAGTGGTGTACTTACTTTTATTAATACAAACACAGGCACCATTTCGGTTTCAAGTGCCATTACAGGTAGCGGATCAATTGTAGTAAATAGTAGTGGTACAGGAGCAACAACTTTATCCTCTACATCTAATTCATACAGTGGGAGTACAACAATTACCGCAGGTACTTTAGCCATTGGTGCCAGCAATGTTATACCTGATGGAAGTGCTTTAACTATAAATGGAACATTCGATTTAAATGGTAACACAGAAACTGTTGGTTCCTTAAGTGGCAGTGGTAATATTATTGCATCGGGAGCTTCTGCAGTAGCATTAACTTGTGGCGGAAATAATTCAAATACCACCTTTAGTGGGGTTTATTCAGATCCTAGTAATTTAGGAAGGTTAATAAAAACCGGCGCAGGAACTTTAACAATTACAGGTGCCAATACATTTAATAATCAAAATTTAACTTCTACAACTTTTGCAACTGCATCCAATTCAGATATAGTAGTTACAGGTGGAACTCTAGAAATAGGTTCTGCATCAAACAGATTTAATACTACAAATGTGGTTTGTTTAAACGGAGGAACATTTAGTACTGGTGCAACAACAGGTTTTTCTCAAACTTTTGGCAGATTGTCTTTAACGGCAAATTCTACCATTAATCTAGGTAGCGGTAACCATACCCTTACATTTGCGGCCAGCCAAAACAACACTACAAATTACACCACTTGGACGGGAGGCACTACCTTTACTATTGCTGGATGGCAAGGTAGCGCAGGAGTTAGCGGAACTGCAGGTAAAATTTTTATTGGTAGTTCTGCAAGCGGACTTACAGCTACTCAATTGGATCAAATTACTTTTACAGGTTTTGGTGTTGCAATGCAATTAAGTACAGGTGAAATTGTTCCAAGAATCACCCAATATTATTCAAACTCTTCAGGTAATTTGAATTTAACTGCATCGTGGGGTTCTAATACTGATGGTACAGGTTCGCAGCCACCAAACTTTACTACAAGCGGTATAACGTATAATATTCGTAACAATCCATCCCCAACCATTTCAGCAAGCTGGACAGTTTCAGGAACGGGTTCTAAAATTATTGTAGGTGATGGCACCAATGCCTGTAATTTTACAGTACCGGGTGCATTAACTGTTACTTCGCCAACTACCGATGTGTCGAATAATGGAACAATTACAAGAACCACCAGTGGAGCAAACAGTTGGGGCACACTAACATTTGCATCCGGTGCGCGATATGTGCACAATGTTAACTTAGGTACGCTACCAACTGCTAATTGGAATGCAAATTCTACTTTACAGATTGATCAGTCTATAATTGATGATCAGTTTAACCAAACCTTTGGGCATGTAGTTATTAATGGATCGTCTTCGTTTTCTATGTATAACTCCGGGTCAACTTCTACAATGAACATTTTGGGAAACTTGACATTTAATTCAAGCGGAACAGTATACATTGCAGGCCCTGCTTGTAATGCCACGCAAACACTTAATTTAACAGGTAATTATATACACACAGGTTCAGGGTCATTTATTTGCAGAAAATACACGGCTAACTTAACCTTTAATATTTCAGGTAATTTTTCTCAATCAAATGGTATATTTACTTTAGGTGCTCCATCAGGTACATTTAATTACAATGGTACCATAAATCTTACCGGAGATTTAAACATTACCTCAGGTCAGTTTAATATTCACAAAAGTAATGGTTCAAGTTCAGCCATTAATAATACTGTTAATGTAAACGGTAATATTAATATGTCAGGTGGAGGTTTACTTTTTTCCGATGAAACAGGGACGCCTGGAAATCTTTTAGTTGCACTTCTAAATGTAAAGGGTAATTTTACTCACACATCTGGTACAATATCTGAAACTGCAAGTGATGCATCAGCTGATACAAGGATTGTATTAAATAGAACCTCCGGTACCCAAACATTAGAAAGTAACGGGCAAATTGGTACTATTGCTTTTAACGTAGCAGGATCCGGTGCGCAATGTGTAGTTGCAGCATCAAAAACATTTGTACAAAGTGCAAATACTTCCTTTATTGTTGCTAATGGTAGCCAGGCAATTGATTATTTAATAAATGGTACGCACAGAAGAACAGGAACAATTTTTACAACAACGGGTGCAATGTCGGTTGCATCAGGCGGTACTTTCGAGCATAACTGCAATGGCCAATCTATCCCTTCTGCAACTTGGTCTTCCGGTTCTACGCTTAGTGTAACAGGTTTAACATCTGGTACTCCTGTTACTGGTATAAATGGTCAATCCTTTCATCATTTTACTTGGGATTCTCCCAATCAAGGCAGTGGAGCATGCGCTTTAGGTTTATCCGGAACTACCACCATTAATGGTGACTTTACAGTTGTTAATACCGGAACCAGCGGAAACATTACCTTAACAGGAACAGGAGCATACGTTTTGGATATTGCAGGAAATCTTATTGTTACAGGTGGTATCTTAGATATGAAAAACGGAGCATCAAGCGCTGCGGTTATTAATGTTGCTGGTAATATTTCACTCTCTGGCTCAGGTATTTTGAGGACTACCCATTCGGGAACGGGTTCTGCAAAAATTATTTTTGATAATTTATCCGGTACTCAAAATTTCACAATAAACAACACAGCTTCCATTACTGGTTCAATCAATTGGGATATCGGAACTGGCTCTTCAACTAATACTTTACAATTTAATTCATCAGTAAACCTTGGAACAAGTGCAACCAGTGTGTTTAGGGTTTCTGATAAAGCCTCTGTCAACTTTAGCACTTTTATTCTCAGCGGCAGTGGTTTGTTTACTGCTGATGCGGGAGCTAATCTAATAAGTGCTAATAATCAAGGTATTTCGTCAACAGCTAATACCGGATCGGTTCAAGTATCTGGTTCAAAAACATACAGTAGCGGAGCTAATTATGAGTTTAGTGGAACTAATACCGGAGTATTTTCAACTAGTACCTCCGCAAATACAGTTAACAAATTAACCATAAATCGTTCGGGCGGGGTAGCACTAGATCAGCCATTAACCATAACATCATCCTTAACTTTAACCTCAGGTATTCTCAACACCTCAGCTACTAATTTCATTTATATTGGAAGTGCTGGTAGTGTTAGTGGTTATTCTGCTACAAATTACATTAATGGACCTTTCCGTTATTATTTAACCAATGGTTCCAGCTATTTCTTCCCGGTTGGGGATGCCTCTAATTACCGACCTTTTGAGTTAAACTCAGTTAATTGTACTACGGGTGCTATAGCTCAGGTATCGATGTCGAGCACCGGAGCAACAACAGCCGATGGCACTACTTTAGTATCTGTTGGCACTAGGAACTGGTTCTTAGATTATATCAGTGGAACCCTAACCAGCGGAATCGTTAGAATAACTGAGAGTGGTTTATTATCCTCTGATGAAATTGGTGTTTCAAATTTACAAAGCGGTTCTTATAGTTCGGCCGGAGGAGCAAGCATTGGCGCAACCATCTCATCCAGTTCGGCTGTTACTTTTAACAGTGCAGATAAATACTTTGCAATTGGTACCAATTGTAATGCATCGGCTACTGCCTTCTATTCAAAATCTACAGGTAATTTAAATGATCGCTCTACCTGGGGCACAAATACTGATGGAACTGGAGCTTTACCGTGTAACTTCTCTACTGCAGGTGTAACTTACTTCATTAGGAATAATGCCACGCCAACCATTGCTAACAACTGGACGGTTTCCGGCACAGGATCTAAAGTTGTGGTTGGGGATGGAACAAATGCCTGTACTTTTACCATTCCATCTGGATTCGCCTATTCCTCGGTGGCATCCGATATTTCTGCAAATGCTACTGTTAAAAACCAGAATGCATCCGTAACTTCATTGGGTACTGCATCTATAACCGGTACTTATGAGCATAATTGTACCGCTGGTTCGGTTCCAACTGCTACCTGGGCAAATGGTTCATTGTGTACAATTACCGGTGCAACCGGATCTGATAACATTTCCAATATCGGACAAAGCTTCTGGAACTTCACCTACAACAGCACAGGCGGTGCCTTATTAATCAATACCGCTTCGTTTGGCGTTAGAAATATTCTTTCAATGCCTAATACCAACGGTGGTAGTATAACCATCGCAAGTAGCACAAACACCACGGTTAGTATTAATACGCTTAACCTTGCCGGAGGTACTTTTAATGGAAGTACCAGCACTTTTACATCTGGACTTACAGGGGCGGTAAATGTGAGTGGTGGAACCTATAATGGAACTTCTAATACAGGCGGATCAACAATTACAGGTGCTGTTACTGTTAGTGGTGGTACTTTTAATGCAATTACTGGATCGGTTGCCGCTACTGCAACAATTACTGGTAATGTTACTCTTAGCGGCGGGACTCTTAATTTAACTACTAATACTGCCAGCGTGGTTCACATATTGGACTTAAATGGAAATTTAGATGTTAATTCAGGCACTTTTAATCTTAACAATCAAAGTAGTTCATCAACTGAAGGTAGATTATATTTATCCGGAAATCTAACGGTTTCCGGAGGTTCTATTGCCAGAACACAAACTTCATCAGTTGGATCAACCGGTCTTTATTTTGATGGAACCACACAAACGTTCACTTGGTCGGGGGGTACGCTTACCGGTGCGGTACCAAACAGATTTTATATAAACGGGGTAACAACATTAAACGAAGTTTATAGTCACGGTTCCTCTGCTCAAACAACCGTTAATGGAACTAACGGCACTCCCGGTATCGGTTCGGCATGGCCAACTTCTGGTGGTGTTATTAATAATGTAACCGTAAACAACAGTGCTGGGGTAACTTTAAGTACCGGTAAAGAAGTAAATGGTGCGCTCACGCTATCAAGCGGAAAACTTGCCATCGGAGCAAATACGCTTACTTTAAACGGCACTATTGCTTCTATGTCTGCAACCAATAGCCTTACAGGTTCTTCAAGTTCAAATCTAACTATCGGCGGTACTGGTTCGTTGGGCACTTTGTTCTTTGATCAAACAACTAATGGCACAACTAATAATCTGGCAACACTTACTCTTAATCGTACTTCATCAGGAACAGTAACATTAGGCAACGCGGTTACTGTTGGTACTTCTCTTTCCCTAACCAGTGGAATAATGACCACCTCCGCTACCAATACTTTAACCATTACCAATTCTGCAAGCGCAGCTATTTCGGGCGGAAGTGCATCTTCCTACATTAATGGTCCTTTAAATCGGTCTATGGTAAACGGACAAAATTATTTTTACCCTATAGGTGGAAATACCAGTAATTACCGACCAATAACGTTAAGAAGTGTAGTGGCCGCCACTCCTGTTGTAAGAGTTACAGTCAGTGAATCGGGTGCAACTACTATTGACGGATCTACTCTCCTATCTTTATTAGGCGGACGAAACTGGAGAATTGAACAAATTAGTGGAACTTTCACATCAGCCACCTTGGAGATAACGGAAACTGGTTTGACCAATGGCACTCATGAAATTGCAAAATCTAACAACACCCAAGCAGGAATCTATGCAACTTGCGGTTCCCCGCAAACCGTTGCGTCCGGAATAATAACTTCACCTGCCGGACAAACCGTAGGTTTTTATGCAATAGGTTCTAAACAAGCGGCAATCACCTCATTTATCTCCAACACAAACTCGGGTAACTGGGGAGTAGCTTCTTCGTGGACTCTAAGTTCCGGAACCGATGAAGATGGTATTCCGGATAACAATGATCAGGCATCAATTATAAACGGTAACACCATAATAGTTGACAACACGTATTCTTGTCTAACACTTACTATGGGCAATGCAACAACAGGAGGAACACTATCCTTTAACAATACTACTCAGCTTACCGTTGGTGGTGATATCACATTCAACTCAGGCGGAACATCTACTATAGATATGACTTCGGGCGGGACTTTAATATTCAATAACATCAGCGGCACCACCACCAGCGCCAGTTTAATTGCGGGAACGGGCACCTTTCGCACCAACAACTCTTCATCCTATACAATGCCTGTTAATTTTAGAAGTTTTTATAATTTAATTGTAGCCAGTACCTCAACCAGTAATGTAGTTACCATTCCTAGTGGAGGTAATGTTACTATCAACAATAATTTAACCCTTAACACTAATGCCCGTTTAACACTCAGTTGCAGTAACATGACTGTTACCGGCCAAACCAACTTATCCGGTTTTTTAGTAAGCAACTTATCGAATGTTAGTTATACTTTTAACAATAACATTACTGTTAATCCATTGGGTTCTTATTTTACCAATAATACCGGCACTACCACAATTAATGGTAATCTGATTTTAAACGGAGGTGCTTTTGCAGATACCGCAGGTAGTGCCTCTAATCATTCTAACATTATTAATGGTAATTTAATTGTTAACGCCGGAACCTCTAATGCTTTTGGTTGTGGTACCTTAACTGTTAATGGAACTACTAGTGTTAATGGCTCCATTAGATGGATATTCTCTACTGCAGGTACCAAAACTTTTAAAAATGATGTAACCATTTCCTCTACCGGAAACTGGAACAACATTATAAATGAAGGCTTTACTTTTGAAAAGAACCTTACCATTAATGGACTAATTACCACCGGTTCTGCAGCCATTTATACGTTTAACGGGACTTCTACCATTTCAGGTTCTTCTGCAAACCCAAATGTAGGAGGCCTTACCATTAGTTCTGGTGCTAGTTTAACATTAGATTGCCAAAATCCCATCACCATTAAAGGTTCTTTCGCCGGAAGCGGAACTGCTACTCTTGCCGCAAACAGAACCGCCATATTTGAAGGTAGTGCCGCCACATTTACTGGTACTTTAAACTTTAACAATATAGGATCTAAATCTATTTATTCCGGAACATTAGGCGCCCAAACTATCGAAACAGGAACCTACTACGAACTAGAGATTAATAAATCTTCAGGTAGCGCTATAATCCAAACCGGAAACACCAATGTTACCACCAATTTGACCGTTACAAGTGGCACTTTTTCTTTAGGTAGTGGTTCCGGAGCAAGGAACTTAAATGTAAGCGGAAATACACTAATCGCTTCAAGCGGTATATTATCTTTTAGTTTATCTACAACAGGCAGTACCGGCACCAAAACATTTACCGGAGACATTACAAACAATGGAAGTGTGAGCATTAGCGGAACATCACAGGCTATTTTTGTTGTAGCCGGAAACATCAGTAACAATGGAACCTGGACAAATACGAATTCCAACAGTAGAACAACACTATCTGGA
>JBIICS010000169.1:0-5449 GCA_044238735.1 Bacteroidia bacterium | reverse complement strand
CGGGCTTAGCGTGTTTGTAAATTATCATGCTAATGTTGGTGAAAGCGTCATTGCAACTATTGTTATATGCCCAATAATAGAGCGGTGCAAAACAGTTCCGTAGGACATATTGCAATTTGTATAGTTTCTATAAGCCCTGATTTTTTTCAAGTTTTTTGTTTGAGCACATTTAATATTTATCTTATTTTTTTGTCCAAACCAAAAATATTTTTTGTCGTATTTATTTGGCAATTAGCCAACACCTAGATTATATTTGTCGCCGATTTAAAGACATTGGTTTACAATCGGCCGTAGTAATAAGAAACTTATAATCCGTGAAACTGCGTTAAGGTAAGAGTAAGCTGAAAATCTTTAAGAGTAAGTATTAAATAATTGTAAAATCATGAAAATAACATCATTTAAATCTTTTATTGAAAATCAAATACCTCAAAACAAAACTAACAAGTTGTTCGGAGGAGAAGTAACTAATAAAACTGCGGGTGGAAAAAAGTCTGTTGGAAAAGCTCAATGTAGTTCCGGTTATCTTTGTTATGAAAGTGACGTAATAGTTAGTGCAACTCAAACGGATTATTTTGGAACTAAAGATTACGATGTTTGCTATTGTTGCTAAACGAACACCTTATATTGGTGGGAGAATATCCCACCAATTATTTAAGCTAAGTCCTATTTTATAATTTCAACAACTAAAACTATGTTTAAATTCTCAATATTAACATTGAGTTTTTTTGTTTTATTCTCGAAGAAGAGTGCATCGCAAAATGCTTTGATAGAAAAATACTATCTCTTAATTAATGAAGCTGAACTATCAATAATTAATAAGCAATTTAACAAATCTGATTCTTGTTATTTTGCTGCCTTTAATTTGAATTTCACCCCATTTAATAAAGATTTGTTAAACAACATCAGGACTTCAAGTAACTTTGAACATCTTGATTTTACAATTAAGAAGCTTATTTCAAGAGGTTTATCATTGAAAGTTTTGCGTGATGAAAAAAATCTAAAAAAGTATTTCGATTCGGAGTTGGGTAAAAAATTAATTCAATCCGAAAAAAAAATTAAAAAGAATTACAATGAAAAACTAAGGGCAAGTGTTGATTCTTTAAACTTCCTTGATCAAAAATATAGAAAGTATGATGATTGTTATGTTAAATACAAAGATGAACTTCGATATATTGATAGCTGTAATGGGGCATGGTTAATGAATTATTTTAACAAGTACGGATTTCCTAGTGAAGAAGAATTGGGAATAACGGAAATAAATGAAATATCTGCGCTCCAAATATTAATTTTACATCATAATAATGGTGCTAGGTTTAGAGCTTTTAATTTTTCAAAGCATATTTGGGACGCGATTATTACAGGAAAGATTAATAATAAATTTGGTTTGATTTTGTATTTACGACAGGGCAACGATGATGTATATGGCTTTGAGTTATCATTATTGATACCTGTTTTAGACGATAAATCAAAAACAAAAACCGCCAAAAATTCAAAAATCTATATCTCTAAAATAAGCCAAGAAGACAGTTTAATGTTTGAGCAAAATAGAAAAAAACTTTTTATTGAACCAATAAATCTTTATTACAAAAAGCAATATGCGCAGTTCATGGCAAATGAAAACAATAATGTAGTATTTACATATACAGGAGTTGAAGTATTTCATTTCAATGAAAAATCAAGCTACAATGAATTTATTAAACCCCTAGTCCTCTTTAACTAATAGAATGGTTCTTGTAATTGCTACGGAGAATGATTCAGCCACATCTGATATCATTAGATGGTTAGAATATTTTAAATGTAATTTTGAAATCATTAATGAAAATAATAAAGTTTGCGAATTAATTATCGATGTTTCTAAGAATGAATATCAGTTAACACTGAGTAACTCGTTTTTGTTGAATGAGAATAATGTTTCAAGTATCTGGCTTAGAAATGGTAAGATTTACTTTGAAGATCCAGTTTCAAGGAGTTCAGATATTCTTGAAAACCATTATAAAAATGAACTTGAGACGATTAATCAATTTTTGTTAAGCAGATTTAACGAAAAGTTTCTTTTAGGAAATTGTCGATTTAACCCATTAAACAAATTGATTGTGCTAAAAATGGCTGAAAAAATTGGATTTAAAACCCCCAATCCAACCTTGATAACAAATCGTAAATCATTATTAGGTAATTCGTTAAAAAACAGTTCTTTTATCTCAAAAACAATAGGTGAAATAATAAATGATTATGATTCAGAGCAAAAACTTATTATAAAAATGAGAACCTCTGAAATTGATTCTACTATACAAGAAGGGTTTTTTCCTAGCCTTTTACAAAGTAATATTTTAAAAAGGTATGAAATAAGAACTTTTGTGTTTAATGAGAATTTTTACTCTATAGCAATATTTAGTCAACACGAGAATAGCACGAGAATAGATTTTAGGAATGATGACAATGAAAATTTGGTCAGGTATGTACCATATGAATTAGAAGATGATATAAAATGTAAAATTATATCGCTTATGTTGGAACTTAATTTAAAAATAGGCTCTGTTGATCTTATTAAAGCAGTTGATGGAAGTATATATTTCCTTGAGATAAATCCGAGTGGGCAATTTGGATTTGTATCTTATTACGGCAATTATTTTATTGAAAAGAAAATTGCAGAAACATTAATCACACATAATTAATAATTTCTATGCAACAAAATGAATCACTACCATATTTAACATCAATTAAAAGAACATATAAGGAAGAATGGGACTCTTTAACTACTATCAAAATTGTAAGTGTAAAAAAATATTGTTCAAAAGGATATAGTGTAAATAGATTTTACAAACCAATATCTACTTTAAAAAACTTATGAATGTGGTATAAATTATATGCAAATTGTTTAATTACGAGCGGACATAAAAAGAGTTTATTAATAGATACACAACTCAATTATTTTTATGAAATTCCCTCTGATATTGCGAAAATATTAGAAACTCTAAATAAAGGGATTTCTTTTTTAGATTTGATTAAGGAATTTGAGACAAATGAGATTACAGAAATTGAAAAGTATATAAATTGGTTTGTTGAAAAGAATTTTGTTTTTAAAATAGAAGATAAATCTGAACTTAATTTATTCCCAGACTTAAATTTGAATTTTTATTACCCGAAAGAAATTTCTAATGCTATTATTGTCATTTCTACTGAAAATCTAGAATGTTTTGGCGAAATACTAAGGCAAATAAATGAATTGGATATATCTTATCTAGAAATACGTATTGAGGCTAATGTTGACATAAACTTCCTAAATAAATTAGGATTGTTAGTCGAAGATACATTGGTTGAAGAAGTAACTCTTTTCTTAAATGATTCAAATTTTGACATAATTGAAATTAAGGAAATCTGCAATAAGTATTTGAGAATCAAAGGTGTTAATATCTATAATTCCACAATTGAAGCTGAAGAAAAACTTCATGGCGATGATACAAGTATATTTTTTTCAAAAGCAAATTACCCCACAAATAAATGTTGTGGAAATATTGTTGCTGAAAATTTTATTGTTAATATTGAATACTATACAGAAACACAAAGTTTTAATTCATGTTTGAATCGTAAAATAGCCATTGACGGTTTAGGAAATATCAAAAATTGCCCAAGTATGAAACAAAGTTTTGGCAATATAAATGATACCTCATTAACAGAAGCAATTAATAAAAGTGGTTTTAAAAAGTATTGGAATATTAATAAAGATAAAATTAAAGTTTGTCAGGATTGTGAATTTCGATATATCTGCACAGATTGCAGGGCGTACACCGAAAATCCCGAAGACATTTATAGCAAACCTTTAAAATGCGGATACGACCCCTATACCGGAGAATGGAGCGAGTGGAGTACAAATCCACTAAAGCAGAAAGCTATCAAGTATTATAGCATGGAGGATTTAGTTAAAAAGGATGTTTAAGTTTCCTTTCTACCACCAACCCGACGCAATGGACTGCGGAGCAACTTGCCTCCGCATGATAGCTAAACACTATGGTAAAAATTACACTTTGCCCGAGCTTCGCACAGCAAGTTATACAACTAGGGAGGGTGCAAGTTTAATGGGATTAAGCGAAGCCGCAGAAAACATCGGTTTTCATACTTTAGCAGTAAAAGTTGATTTTGACAAAGTAGAAAAAGAAGCCCCATTACCCTGTATTGCCTATTGGAACCAAAACCATTTCGTAGTAGTTTATAAAATAAATAAAAATAAAGTTTTCGTTGCCGACCCTGCACATGGTTTAATAACTTACACCAAACAAGAATTTTTAAAAAGTTGGGTAAGCGACACTAGCGAAACAAAAGGCACAAAAACCGAAGAAGGAGTATTATTACTGTTAGAACCTACTGTAGAATTTTATAATAAAGAAGACAGCAAAGAGACCGACCGTAGCAGTTTTAAATATCTTTATAATTACCTGTTTAAATATAAAAAACTGGTTTTGCAATTAGCAATAGCATTAGTTGCAGGCAGTTTATTACAATTAATCTTTCCCTTTTTAACTCAAAGTATTGTAGATATTGGCGTACAAAACCACGATGTAAAATTTATTTATTTGGTTTTAATTGGGCAATTAATGGTGTTTTTTGGCCGCACCAGTATAGATATTATAAGAGGGTGGATATTAATGCACATTAGCAGCCGGATAAACATTTCTTTAGTCTCCGATTTCTTTATAAAATTAATGCGCTTGCCTATTGCCTATTTTGATGTAAAAATGACAGGCGATATTATGCAACGCATTAGCGACCATTACCGTATAGAGCAGTTTTTAACGGGAGCAACCTTAAACACGCTCTTTAGTATGTTTAATTTGCTTTTATTTAGCGGGGTGTTGGCATGGTATAATGTTAAAATATTTTTGGTGTTTATTATTGGTAGTGTGTTGTACTTCTTTTGGATAACATTCTTTTTAAAACGTAGAGCCGATTTAGATTTTAAACGCTTTAATCAAAGTAGCCAAAACCAAAGTAAAGTAATGGAATTGGTAACAGGTATGCAGGAAATTAAACTCCACAATGCCGAACGCCAAATGCGCTGGCAATGGGAGAACATACAAGTTAAATTATTTAAAACAAGTTTGCAAAGTCTTTCGTTATCCCAATGGCAAAACTCAGGCTCCTCATTAATCAATGAACTTAAAAACATATTAATTACCTTTTTAGCAGCTAAACTGGTTTTAGATGGGCAAATAACGCTAGGAATTATGTTATCCATTAGTTATATCATTGGTCAGTTAAATACCCCTGTTATTGAATTGGTAAGCTTTGTACAACATTGGCAGGATGCTAAATTAAGTTTGCAACGTTTAAGCGAAATTCATAACCGTAAAGACGAAGAACCTGTTAATGCTGATAATGAAACAGAAATAGAACACAAGGAGGATATTAAATTTAAAGAGGTAAACTTTAAATACGATGAACTACAAAAAGATAA
>JBIICS010000049.1:0-18405 GCA_044238735.1 Bacteroidia bacterium | reverse complement strand
GTTATCTAAAAGTTTTGGAATAAGTATATCAAAATTAAGCATGGCATTTTTACTACCAACCATATTATGTATACTTATTTCGATATTATTGCCATCGATTAAAATGGCTACACTCTGGCTAATTGAAATCATTTTTATTAAATTTAGTAATATTTAAAAAAGTGTTGCGGTTAACTCTATATCTTTTATTGCTAACATTTCCGCTTTGGGTAAAATCTCAGCAGGCCATAAAATGCCCTACACACCTTTCTATTGGCCAAGTTACTAAAAATAGAGGGAATAAGAACTTAACACTTAAGCTAAGTAAGGTTAAAAAATCAAAAGGCGATAACTTATTGTCGGTGAAGCTTAAGTCTAATAAAAGTAGAGCCCTGGAAGGGCCTTCGATTGGTTTTGGGAGTGGTAATAAAAAAGGAGGAAAGAGTCTATTATTGAGCGGAAGCGGACAAAAAGAGTTAAGAACGAATCGGCCGTTACTTTCTAAATTATCAGGTAAAAATATATATCGCAATAATGCCGGATCGGTTGAAGGAGGCGGAGGAACAGTTAAAGGCAATAAACCCATGAGAAGTAAAAGGGTGTTGGCTAGTTTATTTAAAAAAGGAACGGTGTATAAAGAAAATTATGGGGGAGTAGAGGGTTCTGCTTTTTCGGTAAGTGGAAATAAGCCCATGCGTTCTAAACGAATAATAGCCAGTTTGTTTAAAAAGGGTAATGTTTACAAGGAAAATTTTAGCGGGGTGGAAGGCTCCAATTTTTCAGTTAGTGGAAATAAGCCCATGCGAACTAAGCGAGTTATAGCCAGTTTGTTTAGGAAGGGCAATGTGTATAAGGAGAACTTTAGCGGGGTGGATGGTTCTTCGTTAACCGTTAGTGGAAATAAGCCCATGCGAACTAAGCGAGTTATAGCCAGCATGTTTAAGAAGGGTAATGTGTATAAGGAGAACTTTAGTGGGGTGGAGGGAGCTTCTTTTTCGGTAAAAGGAAATAAACCGGTTAAGGAAAAAAGAATTATTGCCAGTTGGTTTAAGAAAGGAAATGTATATAAAAACAATGTAAGTACTTCAGATGGTTCCAGTTTAACTGTTAAAGGGAATGAAGCCGTAAGAACAAAAAATAAAATTGCTTCTCGATTTAGTAAAAAGCCGCAGTATAATTACAGCAGGACGGCCGTTGCTGATGCTTTATCCGCTCGGCCCGAGTCTAAAAAGAAAAAAGAAAAGCGCTTTAAACAAGCCAGATCTCAGCAAGATTTATTTGAGCCTGGTGTAATGCGCACTTCAAAATTCCCCAGATAATTTATTCTCTACTTAAAATCCCCCATTTCTTAAAATATTCTTTATTAATGAGGTTTAATTTTTTTAAGGCAGGTAAAAATAAATTGAATTTGTATTAATAGGTGCTTATCAAGGTGCCCATTGGACAAATCACTTTTGCGGGTTACCTTGCCTTCGGCATCTAGTAATCATTTTACTATTTAATATTTGGGTTTAAATTAAAATCTGAACCGCAGAAGTTTGATAAAATAAAAAAGGCGCCTTAGCGCCTTTTTAAATTAAATGGAATAAATGACTAATCAATGATAATTGGAATTAATTGATGATTATCATTGTATTTTAATTGGAGATAGTAAGTTCCCTTAGCAAGCTGGAAGTTACGAAGATCTATTGTTATTTGATTATTTAATAAGCCGATGTTCTTTCTTCTGCTTAATAACTTTCCTTGTAAGTCGTATATTACAATCTCATCTAAAGAAGATTTACTTTCGAGAGATTGAAGTGTAAATAAACCGCTAGATGGATTAGGGAAAACGTTAAATTCTGGTGCTTTGCTTGTAGATGAAATCGATTTTATTGATGTAGGATCTACATTTAAAGTATCCATAAAGGTGGTATCTCTGATAAAAATAAGAGTATCATTAAAATAAAAAACTACAGTAGAATCATAAACTATTCCGCCATCGGTGTTAACATTAAAGGTATAATTAACACTATCCTGAACCCTGCCCGGAATATTGATACGAATCTGATAACGACCATTTGGAACATTTTGGAATGCAAAATAGCCGGTTGTATCTGTTTTTCTAAACGCCTGATTGTTTCCGCCCGGATTGTCTTCTAATATAATGTCTATTCCTCTTATTGGTTCACCAGGTCTGCCAAACGGTATTCCTTCTACCAGAAAACCGTCTATGGTTGCGGTACCATTTAGGAAATTCGGATTAATATAAGTGTGAACTATATTTAGATTAAGGGTGTCTTCACAATTTGCGGCAACTGCCTGAACGTTATTCCAGTTATCAGTGCCTCCATAATAAATGGAGGGCACATTAGGATAATAAACGGCGCTATCTGCTGTTGATAGAAGCGCTATAAGACCGGCCGGCAAGCTGTCTTTAAAGTAAGCTCCGTTAAATACAGGAATAGTTAGCAAGGTGTCTAGAGCGCCAACCGTATCTCCATAAAAAATCAATAGCTCCCCTTTATTTAAATTCACCTCAGTGCCCAGCGAATCATACTTAACAGTTCCTTTTATGGCAGGTAATGATTGTGCTCTAACATATATACTGTCAGAACTATGACATCCATTTACATCGCTTGCTAAAAGATAATACCAGGTAGTATTTTGGGCTGTAACTACAGGAGCGTTGCTTGTAATTGATGAAAGGCCATTTGGCGGAAACCAGGAAAACGTTGAAGCGCCCGTAGTAGCCATTGTATATAAAGATCCGGAACAAATAGCAATACTGTCTTCAATAATATTTACACGATCGGTAACATTGAGCGTAACATTTATGGTGTCGTAATTTATACAGCCGGTAGTTTTACCTGTAACGGTTAGGTAGTAGGAGTAGTTAGCGGCAGAAATATTAATTATAGTGTCTAAAAATTGATTGAAGTTTGGATCTGTTGATGACCAAACAAATTCATTCCCTAATACAGGTGTGGCATTTAAGGTTAAACTAAGATTTTCACACAGTCCTGTATCACTCCCTACTTCGGCAAATGGAAGAGGATTTACGGTAACAAACATGTTGCCTGTTCCTGAACAACCTGTATTGGGATCGGTTGAAATAAATTGATAAGAGCCTGAAGTAACACCGGTAACCAAAACCGAAGCACTAGTACTATCCGATAGGCCAATGGTTGGCGACCACAAACCAGGTAATGATGAAAAGCCTTCCATAAATATTTTAGAGTCTTTACATACGGTAACATCAAAAACATTTACAACAGGTATTGAATTAACATTAATTTCAATACTGTCTTTTACGTTGCAGTTGTGTAAAATATCCGTTACAGTATATACCTGATTAACATTACTAAAAATTATAACGGAATCTTTATTTATGATATTTAGGCCGTTTGTTGGCGACCAGGTTGGGGCTACAGCAGAGTCTAGTGTGATGGTAACTGATGAACCATCGCAATAAGATAAAGCATTATCGCTAATTTGAATTGCGGGCACAAAAATAAACAAGGAGTCTATGAAATTACATCCAAATTCGTTAGTAGCCTCAATAGAATAATTGGTCGAAACCTTAGGATTAAACTTAAAGATTCCACCTTCCGTACTCAATAATCCCTGATTTGGTGTAATGTTATAAGTAAGTGCCGAAGGCCCAACCAAACCTATACCACCATCTCCAAAGCCATTATTTTGGTTTCCAGAAGAATCCTGTATAGAACTAATTGTATTATCGGCAAGGTGGTAACTTAAAATTAGGTTATTAGTGTTGGCTCCCAATAGTTTGTTGTAATTAAGGGCCAATAAAGAGTCGGTTATGGCTGTATTCCATATTCTGATATTTGCCATTCTGCCTGAAAAGTGTTTGTTGTTATTTAGTGTGTATATAGAGTCTCCTCTGCCAAACCAATAGTTTAAAGCACTATAGTAAGGATAACCAAAAACTTTATCGCGAAGTCCGCGTGTATTAGTTGCGGATTTTACTCCATTTATAAATCCATTTAAAGTAGAGTCCTGAATATTATAACGTATAGCTAAATGAGACCATTGATTAAATGGAATATTTCCGATTATAATCGCATTAAGCCCTTTTGTAGAAGCGTATACATCTCCGTTGGCAGCAATTTCCAATTGGTTGTTATTCCAAAAGCCTCTGGAATTAAACTGATCGTATTCAGTTACCACAACACCCGGGCCTAATGGTTTAACCCATATTTCAAGCGTATAGGATTCGTCGTTTACAAAGTTTGAAAGATTGGGCGTAGCCAAATATCCGTCAATACCATTTAAGCGTACTCTATTTGGGAAAGGTTCGTTAGATGTATATGATGCGGTTAATGTATCTCCTGAACAAAGTTTCGAAGAACTACTAACAGAAAGTAACAGACTATCCGGTTTAAATCTGTTGCTTACAAATGTTTCGCCATAACCAAAGCACCCTTGCGGACTAGTAATAAATACAGAATATAATCCGTTATTGTTGGCAGTTATTTGTTGAGAGGTTTCGGATGATGACCAAACATAAGTTGAACCGGGATTTCCGGCGTCAAGCGTTAAGGTCTCGCCTTCACAAATGCTGGAGTTTGGTGCAAAATTAATTTCGGGTGGATTACCGGTTGTACATAATCGAATAATACCGGACTCATAATAACCGTTTCCGAAGGCATAAAGATGATTACCAATTAAGCTCATGGTGTATGATCTACCAGGAAACTTAGGCCCAATGATGTTACCGGATTCGCTAAATAAATCACCTGTATTTGTTTTTAGGATTAATAAGATATCATCGCAATTACTAAAAGTATTTTCAGATAAGCGAGGCTGAATACCACATGTATTACCATAGGTACTCAGATATAAGGTTCCGTTAATCACTTCCAGGTTATTGATTTCATTAATCTTGCCATTTTCAAATCCGGGAAGCGGATTAGGTAGCCCGGGAGTGTAGCGAGAGATAGCCCCTCTGTTGCCTATTCCCCCATCCGAATAAATAGCGATTAAATCGTTCCCGTCCCAATGAATACTTTTACAGTTGGTTCCAGAATAATCTTTATTAGAAAAAACAATAGACGATGTTTGCAAAGCAGGATCAAATTCAATAATATTTCCAGTGTAGTTGCCATAAGAAAATCCGACACCAAAATAGAATTTATTATTAGCCGGATTAAGAAACATTTTACTGGTTGGAGATTTACCAATAGAACCAGGATTAAGCTCGGCTGCAAAGCTCATGGTTGCGCTTAAAGTATCGTATCGGTATATAGTGGAGGTATAATTGGAATTATCATCTGTAATACCGTAAAGATGTCCATCTGAACCAAAAACAGGCGTATAAATTGGATAGGATCCAAAATTGTTGTTAAAATCAAATAATTTATTAAAAGTTGAATTAACAATATCAAACGAATAAAGAATTCCAAAACCAAATTCACCGCCAGAGGGACTTACGCCAAAAATTTTGGAGATACCATCATAAGTTAATCCCCCCCTGGGATTAGAGCCTGAAATTCCCTGATCAAAATCGAATAGTTTTGTAAAAGTTTGGGTTGAAATATTAAATTTAAAAAATACACCTAAATTATTTAGACCCCCTTGTTGGGTTGTCCCGTATATAGTATTTCCAATCAAAACAAGGTCACCTGTTGGACTTGCACCATCACTTCCATTAAAATGATATAAAACTTGAAGTGTGTCTTGAGCTAGACTATAACTATAAAGGGTACCGTATTCGTAAAGACCTCCTGTTTGGGTAAGTCCATATAAATTACCGTTATTATCAGAAATTAAACCACTGGAAGCAATTTCTCCAGTAGATGGATTTAGCGATTTTAAAGTTGAAATTTTCGAATTGCTTTTATCAAATTCATAAATAGCACCAGAGTTAAAGGTGCCACCAAATCGGCTTGCGCCGTATAGCTTATTGTTAATTTCAACGAATGTTCCGGTTGGATTTGCAGCACTATCACTAAAATTGGAGATGGGCTTTGCAGTATTATCAAGAACAGACCAGGTATTCAGGTCGTTTGATTTAATTAAAAGTGCCCCGCTATATTGATTGATTCCAATAAAAATGCCATTATTATAAGCAATAGCAGTTGAGAAATTCCCTAATGAATAATAAGGCTCAACCGATCTAACGATTTGCCAGTTGGTACCGTTATCAGTATAAACCAATGTTCCATCCAATAAGATATATAATTTATTTTGCCAAACAAAAGCATCTTTGGCAGTGCCATACATCGAACTCTCGCTATTTCCGCGGAATAATTGCCCAATATCCGCTACTAAAGTCCAGTTACTGGTATCTGAATTATCAATTGAGGTTCGGTAAACTCTAACGCCATAGGAGTTGTTATACACCACATATAATGAATCAGCTGTTCCAGAACCCTTAAAAGGAATGATAATCTTTGCATCATAATTATCAAAAACACCATTTCCGTATCTGGAGATTGCCTGCCAATGAATACCATCCGTACTTCTAATAACAGCAGAAGATTCTCCATTATTGGTGCTCGAGTCGGTAAGTGCAAATAAATAGTCTGTACCATTTAATGAAGCGGTAGTAAGTGCGTTAATTCGCCAGCCAAAGCTAAAGGGAATGTTTTCCCAGTTAGCGGGTCCTCCGTTAGGAGTTCTACGTAATACAGGAGTATTACTTATTTTATTAGCCCCGGCTGCATATAAATAGCCTTTAAAAATAATACTGGAATTATAACTGTTTTGAATATTTCCTAGTTCGGAAGGCGGTAAATTTTTCCAAAGATCTTGTGAAAAAAGAGGATTAACTACACACAGAAAAATTAAGGTAAAGAGGATGCTTTTCATGATAAAATTTAAAAGAGCAAATTTAATAATTAATTGCTAAGCCCATACTTTTTTAGACTTATGCCTAATTTATAAAACACATTTTTTTGATTGATTATTGTTAAAAACAAGATGGAACACTTGAGTTCTGATAAAGAGAAAATGGAAGATTAAAATTTAATTTATTGTAATTGCCTGTTAATCCGATTTACTTCTTCTTTTACGTCTTTCTTTAATGGAGTTTTTGTGTGTTTTATAATAATATCGGCTTTTAGAACGGCTTTTATAAGCATTTGATTTATAGCTTGAGCCTTTTTTTCGAGCATGCCCCTTGTGATATTTTCCATTTTTGTCTACATAAGCGTTTACATAGGTGTATCCGTCCTCGTCGGCTGAAGGGTTTACAACGTTACCGGTATTCGTAGTTTCAACATTAAGAGTACTATCTTCATTTGAATTAGAATTCACTTGACCAACATTAAAAACTGCAGCAAGCAAACCCAGAAAAATAACTATAACTATCACAAAAAGTATTGCTTTTAAACAGCCCATTTATTTAATTTAATTATGGGATAAATAATTGAAAAACGTAAATATTCTAAATTTAATCAGAAACAATTAATCAGAGTGTTAGATTAGGTAAATTATAATACTTTACAATATCGCTTTAATTAAAACTTTAAGTTTAACCTACCATCTAATAAATTTAAACTTTTTTGCCCCAATTAACAAGTTTGAATAAAAAAGCAGAAAAGATAATTAACTAATAAAGATGAATTTAAAACATTAAGGACTGAAAACTGTTAAGTATAATATTTTTATTAGGCGCTAATGCCAAATATAAATTTTAATTTTAAGCTATATATTGAATTCATTGGATACATCAAAAAAAGAAACGCTCGCCATTTTAAGTAGTATTGCGGAAGAGTTGGCAACTGCTCGTGATGCACAAAGTATATCGGATGCTTTATTTAAAGTGGTTGACGATTTTATAGAGGTGCCTTACAGTTCTATCTTTTTATGGGACTTTAAGCAGAATAAACTTCGCTTATATGCCAACAAAGGCTTTACCGAAGAAGATAAAAAATACAGTGAGGATACTGCGCTGGAAAGACACCCGGGGTGGGTATTTAAAAACCGTAAACCTATTTATGTAGAGGATATGAGCACGCAGCCGGTCCCCTATTATGTTAAATCTGGCAAGAGAGCCTTTGAGGTAAAATCGCGTTTATGGATGCCTATTGCAACCGCCGATCGATCCTTAGGGGCATTTGGATTTGCTAGTTCGGAGCCTTATTTCTTCAAAGATGAACACAAGAATATTCTGGAGCTGGTTTGTCGTTTAGCTGGTAATCTTTATTCTAATATCGTTTTTGCCGAGTCGGAGAAAGAATACATACACAACATCAAGTTGTCTATGAAAAAGATTCAGGATGCCGGTAATGCTCAGCAAAATTTTATTGCCAAGATGAGCCATGAGATGCGAACACCCTTAAATGGAATTATCGGAATGTCTAAATTATTAGATGAAACAAATTTGTTTGGTGTTCAAAAAAAATATGTAGATATCATCAATAACCAGGCGAATTTATTGCTTCATTTAATTAATGATATTTTAGATATTTCTAAGGTACAATCAGAAGATTTTGAGTTAGTAAAGTTTCCGTTTAATATTAAAGATACTTTACAGACTATAAGCGGTTCGCACAGTATGCAGGCAGAACAGAAATCATTACAGTTTCGTTTCGTTTTCGATTCTGCTATTCATGAGAATGTAATTGGAGACTCCTTGCGGTTCTCTCAAATATTTAATAATCTGTTAAGTAACGCAATTAAGTTTACCTCATCCGGTAGTATTGAGTTGAGCGCTAAATTATTAAATACTGATAATCAAAAGCAATTGATTCGTTTTTGTGTTTCAGATACCGGTATTGGATTTGACAGTTCAAAAGAGGAAGATGTTTTTAAGAAATTTGTTCAGGCCGATGACTCAATTGCCCGAAAGCATGGAGGTTCGGGGTTAGGTTTATATATTACGAGAGAATTGGTTGAAAAGATGGGCGGCAAAATCAATGCTCATAGCGAGTTAAATGTGGGTAGTTTATTTTCGGTTGAGTTGGAGTTTGCAAAAGCTAAAGCAAGTCCGGTTGTAACTATAGCCACCCAACAGTTTCATCTTAAAGGAAAACGAATATTGGTTGCAGAGGACAATCCGGTTAATGCGCTATACCTTCGAACACTTCTGGAGAAAAACGAGGTAGTGTGTGAAATAGCAGAAAACGGACAGGATGCGATAAACTTTTGCAAATTAAGCGAATTCGATTTGATATTAATGGATATTCAGATGCCGGTTATGGATGGAATTACTGCTGCAAAAATTATTCGGGAGGAGTTAAATTTAAATACCCCCATAGTTGCGCAATCGGCAAATACCGTTCAGAAAGATATCGAGGCTTGCTATGCGGTGGGGATTAATGATTATATGTCAAAGCCTTTTACCGAAGAACAATTAATTAATAAATTGTCCATTGTTTTAAATTTCACTGAACAGCCGGATGCAGAACTGAATTCAAATAAAGTTAATTTCTCCAAACCTAAAGATATTCCTCAGTATTCTTTGGAGTTTTTAAAAACAAAAGCACTTGAATTGGCAGGAGGCAAAACGGATCAAGCCAATAAATTAGTTGAGATCTTTTTGAGAGAGTTACACAAAAATATATTGTTACTTAAACAATCAATTTTAGCAAAAAACAAAGAAGATGTAAATAAGCTTGGTCATAAAGTGAAATCCTCTTTTCGTTTATTCAGTTTGAATGATGCTGCCGATTTGAGTCTTTATTTTGAGAAGTTTGATAATGAAAATCAGGAATGGTTTGATGCAGAATTAAAGCTTCATCTTCTTGAAGAAATTTGCAATCAATTATTAATAGACGCTGAAACCGAATAGTAGATGAAGGAGCTATATTCAAGTGACGATTCTTTCATGAATGAAGTGTTTAACTTGTTTAAAACAAGTTATCCGGTTTTTATGTTCGAATTTTCCGGTGTGTACGGTTTGGTAGCAGCCAACTCTAAGCAAGGTGTTAAGGCTATTGATGCCGCTAAAAATCGCTTGCCTCATAAATTTTACAGTTCAGTTTTAGGTTCACACCAAATTTTAGATTATGCAATCCCAAACCAATTATTTTCATTAAAAGAGCAGGTATTTGAAACGTTTGAGGGTTCATTTATCCGCTTTTTGTTGGAAAAAAGAGAAACCAATAATGCCTTAATATGCAATGGAACTCACCAGGTATTAATTAAGCGCCCTTTTTACCGAAACATTTTTAATCAGCTGGAAAATGAGTTAAGTAAATTCATGGAACCCTCCCCTTATTTTTCATTTAAATACTTTTCACCTATCTGCTCAAGTGCAAATATAAGTGGGGATATTGCCGGCAGCATAACCTCTAAACAAAAGGCATTACAATTTGCAAAAGAAAGAAATATAAAATTATTTGTTCATAGTAAGTTAAACACTAACGAGCAAGGCTCATATCCCGTCTTCTCTATTGATGAAAACTTTAAAGTGAAAATAGAACGTAAAGGCTTAAACGACCAATTAATTTTAGGTAAGGCTAATCGGCTTTTTAATAATCAAGAAATTTAGTGCAAATAACTAGGCAAACAGAAACTTTTTTATACCATTTATCCCAGGTTGAGCAATATCTTTAAAGAGCACAATTTAAAAAGGGTTTTACCACTTCAAGAAAAACTGATTTAAGAGAGTAGAGCATATCTTTTTTGCGTAAGAGAGGAGAATGAGTGGGTAAGCAAAATCGAAGATTACAGAAAGTAAAAAAGCCTGATTATTATCAGGCTTTAATTTTGTGGGAGCAACAGGATTCGAACCTGTGACCCTCTGCTTGTAAGGCAGATGCTCTGAACCAGCTGAGCTATGCTCCCAAAAACCCTTGTTTTGGGACTGCAAATATAAAGGGTTTTTGTAATTAACCAAAAAAAAATAAGAAATTCTTAATTTTTCAAGTTCTTCAGTATTTCCGGCACTTCCAGCATGCCTTCGGAGGCCCCTTTTTTAATGTGTTTAACGTTTTTTCCCAAATTTAGGGGCAAATGGGCCGGGTCAACTATAATAATGGGTGTATGGTGGGGAAGATACTGGTATAAACCCGCAGCCGGGTAAACTTGTAAGCTGGTTCCAACTATTAAAAAAACATCCGCTTTTGAGGCTATTGCGATTGCCTCATCCATTTTAGGAACCGATTCTCCAAACCACACAATAAATGGCCTCAACTGGGAGCCCTTTTCGCAGGTGTCTCCCATCTTTATTTCCCACCCTTTTACCGGATAAATTAAGGTCTGATCTCGGGTGCTCTGGGCTTTGGTTATCTCCCCGTGTAAATGAAGAATCTTTCGTGAACCCGCTCTTTCATGTAAATCATCTATATTTTGTGTAATAATATGCACATCAAAATCTTCTTCTAATTGCATTAACGCATGATGAGCCGCATTGGGCTTAGCGTCTATAATTTGTTTGCGACGGGCATTGTAAAATTCTTGTACTAAAGCCGGATCTTTTTGCCAGGCTTGTGGTGTGGCAACATCATATATATTATAATTCTCCCATAACCCATCGCTGTCGCGAAAGGTTTTTAATCCACTTTCGGCGCTAATGCCGGCGCCGGTTAGTACAACTACTTTTTTCATAACTATAAATATAAATTTTATGAATGAGTTTTGCTAAAGACAACTAAACTAAAAGAAGATACCGGGTCAGGCCTGGGATGACAATGACCGTATAATACACGTCGTCATTGCGGCCCCCGAGCCGCAATCCGTATTTATTAATAAATGCATTGTCGAATGTAGGATCCCGGCTCAGGCCCGGGATGACGGAGTTCTATAGAAACTTTATTGAGAACGGAGTGAAGCAAACTAATAAGAGATCCCGGACAGGGCTTAAGTTTTGTCGTTTAAACAGAACACTAGCGCCCTTCCGGTAATTTACCTACAAACAAGGTAGATGGACGATGTGAATCGAAGAACGGTATTTGTTGTAATAGTTTTTAGTTTAAAGGTTTGAGCAACCAATTAGTTCGTTGCTCATAATACCTATTTAAATGCTCTCAGCCACCAATCTTTACAGAGGTCATGGTTAAAGATCCGCCCACAGCATAGTCATTAAATAATTCAACTTTTTCATTTTTATCTTGTAAAGCAAGTGAATATAAAAGTGGAAAATAATGATCGGGGGTTGGAATAGCTTTCTTTGAAGCAGAATGTATGCTTTCATACTTTTGCAAGGAAACATGATTTCCTTCTAAAATATTTCTTTTAAATGTTTCGTTAATATCTAAAGCCCAATCAAAACCGAACCCTATTTCGTTTATCTTATCAAACGCTACCATCCCTAAATTATGTACCATATTACCGCTACCAATTATTAAGACCCCTTTATTCCTAAGAATTCTTAATTGTTTAGCAAGTGTATAATGATATTCTCCGGGTTTTGAGTAATCGATACTTAGCTGTAAACAGGGCACATTAGCATTTGGATACATGGGTTTGGCAACTGACCACGCTCCATGATCGAGGCCCCATTCCTGGTCTAATTTAACGTTACCCTCATATAATGTAATAATTTCGTTGGCTAGCTCGGGGAAGCCCGGTGCAGGGTATTGAACATCGAAAAGGGCTTTTGGGAAACCTCCAAAATCGTGAATTGTGTTTGGATGTTGAACTCCCGAAACATAAGTACCGCGTGTTAGCCAATGCGCCGAAATAAATAATATAGCTTTAGGTAATGGTATTTCTTTTGCAACATTTTTCCATCCTCTTGTAAACAAATTATCTTCCAATGCATTCATGGGGCTACCATGGCCTATAAAAAGTACAGGCATTTTTATTCCATTATCGGGTAAAGCAATTAATTCATTTATATTACTTAACATTCCTAAAGCTAGTAAAGAGGTTAGTTGTTTAATATTTTCCCTTCGGGTCAATTTAAATTAAAGATTGTGGATAATAGATTTTTAGTCTTTAAAGGGAATGAACTATAAATTTTAATTGAGGAGTATCGAGGGGTAGATAAAACAATACAAGAACCCTCAATAACAGCAAATTTCGTAACGTGCAAACTATTCAAAATCCTCAGCCTTTAAATTCAACCATTCCAAGCACGAATTAGCAAAAAGTTGTTGTTTTGTATCTTGAGATAAATCAGACATCTCATCAATAAACTTTCCATGTTCCAGATCGCCAAGTGGAAAAGGGTAATCAGTGCCGTACATTATTTTCTTTTCACCCATTACTTTTATTAAGAATCTCAAAGCATCCTGATTGTGGGTAATACCATCCACCCAAAATTTTCCTATGTATGCATACGGATCGTTAATCTTGTTTACATCGCATAAATCAGGTCGGCAATGCCATCCATGCGAAACTCTACCAATTGTAAAAGGGAAAGACCCACCGCCATGCGCAAACATCACTCTAAGTTTCGGATAACGATCAAAAACACCACCAAAGACCATTGAGCATATAGCCAATGAAGTTTCGGCAGGCATTCCTACTAGCCAGGGTAGAAAGTATTTAGGCATTTTTTCTTGTCCCATCATATCCCAGGGGTGAACAAATACAGCCATCTCCAGTTCCTCACAGGCTTTCCAAAACGGATCAAAAATCGGATCGTCCAGATTTTTATCTTCAATATGTGACCCTATCTGTATTCCTGGTAATCCTATTTCCTTGCAACGTTTTAATTCCTTTAGCGCAAGGGGAATATTTTGCATAGGCAATGTGCCCAACGAAATAAAACGTTTTGGATATTTTTTCTGTACCCCAGCAATATGATCATTTAAAAAAACCGACCAATCGAGTGTGTCTTCGGGTTTTGCCCAATAATTAAACAACACCGGAACGGTGCATAATACCATGGCGTGAATTCCATGCTTATCCATATCTATTAAGATGCTTTCCGGATCCCAACAGTTTTGCTGTATTTCTCTAAAAAATTTACCATCGTCGCGCATCATTTTGGCGCTACCCGGTTTATGATGATCTAAGTAAATGAATCCTCCATATCCAAATTTATCTTTTAAACTAGGCCAGGTTTCGGGTAAAATGTGTGCGTGTGAATCTATCTTTAACATATAGCTTGATTTTAAAAAAAAGGCTGCGTAAGCAGCCTGGTTATATTACTCGGTTGGATATCCTTTTGCTTTTAATTTGTTTCGATAATATTTAATAAAGCCAAGGAGTAATTTACGGCTGGTGGTAACGTTTTCCAAAGTTAAATCTAAATCCATTTCATCAATGTATCCTAAATCGTGAGCTACGTATAACAAAGCCTCCAGTTGAAAAATAGAGCCTTTAGCAATTTGTAAGTGGCGTAATGTTTCTTTACCGGATTTTCTGCTGGCGCCATCGGCAATATTGGCTGGTATGGAAAGAACGATGTTTTTGATATTTTGTGTTAATGCGTTTTGTTCGCTTGTAGGAAACTTATCGCTTAAGCGATAAATTACTTTTACTAGTTCGCGCGATTTTTGCCATACGTCTAGTTCCTTAAACGATTTGTGTAGTTCGGATGTTTGATTTTCCATGGTTATATTTTTTGCTAATAGTTTAAAGTATTTTTTATTTTATTACAGGAGGAGGCTGCATTACATGACCACATTTTTTACAGGTTCTGTGTTCGCTGGAATTGTAAAACTCTTCAAACGTTTCCTGAAACTGAGTCATTATATTGGTTAGGGTAAAATATCTTTCAAATAATTTTTCATTACATTTTTCGCAGAACCAGAGTAGTCCATCTTTTTCTTCACTTCTTCGTTTACGTTCTATAACCAAACCAACAGTGTTAGCAGGTCGAGTCGGATTGTGAGGAATACGAGGAGGTAAAAGAAAAATTTCTCCTTCTTTAATGGGAGCAGAAACAGCTTTACCGTCAACTTGTAAACCCACGGTAATATCGCCTTCTATCTGATAAAAAAATTCTTCACTTTCATTGTAATGATAATCTTTACGTGAGTTGGGTCCTCCTACAACCATAACAATAAACTCAGTGTTTTCAAAAACAACCTTATTGTTAACGGGTGGTTTTAAGTTATGGCGATTTTCATCAATCCATTGCTTAAAATTAAAGGGCATTTTAAAGTTCATAACAGATGTTTTATGCAAGATAAAAAATTAAGTTTATACCTGTAATTACCAATTTTAGATTAAAACAAGATGTTTTTATATTTCTGATTATCAATTATTTATTAAAAAAAGTAACTTTATTGTAACTTTCACAAAATCATAAACGTCTTACCACTGAAAAATGACGGTTAAAGAATATAACGAGAGTGTAGATTTACATGCTGATGCGCTTTTTCGCTTTGTTTTAAAAAACGTAAGGGATCGCGACAAGGCACAGGATATTGTGCAGGATACTTTCGAAAAAGTATGGAAGACCGTTAGTGATGTTAAATCTACAAACGCTAAAAGTTTTTTGTTTACAACGGCTTACCGAACCATGATAGATGCAATTAGGAAAGATAAAAAATATAGTCAGCTGGAGCAACATCACGAAGATAATCTTGAGGCCTACAAGACCAAAGACTACGAATTAAAGGAAGTGTTGGATAATGCATTAAACAAATTACCGGAGATACAGCGGACGGTAGTGTTGTTAAGAGATTATGAAGGATATAATTATAAAGAGATTGGAGAAATTACTCAATTAACCGAGCCACAGGTTAAAGTATATATATACCGTGCTCGTATAGCATTAAAAGAAATTATAGGAGAAATTGGATTAGTAATTTAAAATGAGCATAAACAGAAATAACTACGAACTATTTTTTATCGATTATATAGATGGAAAATTATCTGCCGAGGAAGTAGCCGAGCTTATGTTGTTTATCGCGGCTCATCCCGATTTAAAAGAAGAATTAAATAATTTTGAATTATCACCTGTTTTAGAGCAAACAAATCAAGAAGAATATACAAATAAGTATCTGCTAAAGAAAAGAGAGTTTACAACAGAACAAATAAATAACGCTTTGGTAGCTGAATTTGAAGGCACTTTAGATATTGAATACAGAGAGGTTTTTAAAAATTTGCCAGAAGAATTTATAAAAAATGAACGCAAATTAATGGCTGCTACTAAATTGAAGCCTGATTATAGTATAGAATTTCCTAATAAAAAAAACCTTAAACGTGAAACAAGGATCATAAATCTATTTTACTATTATTCTGGAGCCGTTGCGGCTTGTTTATTAATTGCTTTTGGTGTATACAGCTGGTTTATCAGCAAAGAGGCTATCCGAAACACAGAATTTGCTTATACTGCCAATCCAACAAGTAGTTCTAATCATTTAAGTAAAGAATTAAATTCAACCGTTAAGAAGATTCCTCAGGCCACTCTTCTTCCTAAGGCTAAAGCAGAAAAGTATCAAGAACAATTACCTAAACCAGTTCACAAAAGCGATAAAGGAGTTGCACATTCAGCAAGTAGTAAAAATTCAAGCAGCCAACTTGCTATTAATAATGAATCTTTTTTACCTGAAGTCAATTTAAATGAAGAGACTAAAGTAGTTGATGAACATCTAAACGAAAATGCTAATATAGATTATAATCAGAATTTAATTATGGCCGATATTTTCCCGAGTTTAATCACAAAGGCAGATGTTAAGAAAGAATTAAGTCCGGCCGATTATGTTTATAAAAACCTTACTGGTCAATTACCCGAAAGAGGGAAGGAGAATCGTTTAATGAACTTGGCCCGAATGGCAGCAGTTGGTTTGGAAAGATTAACCGGACGGGAAACTAAAGCTCAGAAAACACAAAAAGATTGCGCTACTAAATATAATTTTAAAATAGGAGGCATAGAAATCGAGCGAACGATTGCCTGTAAATGAGATGATATTAATCATTATTTACATTTGTTGTTTTTTATAGGTTTACAACCATACAAAAACAATTAATTATGAAAAAGAGATTATTTCTAATTTTATTTTTTCCTGCTATTATTTTCGCTCAAACCCCAAAACTTAAGTTGGCTATTGCTGGCGTTGACTCTAAAGGAATTATTAACTCCGCCTCAGACTTAATTACGCTTACTCGTATTGAGGTGGATAAACTAAATATTTATGAGACCATTGATAAATATGATCAGAATGATGTTTTTGCCAAGAATAATATTGAGCAGGAGGGTTGTGTAGGAAAGTCTTGCATGGTAGAAGCCGGAAAAGCTCTGGGTGCTCAAAAGGTTTTAGCAGGAAGCGTTGAGCGAATTGCAGAGAAAATTATCATTACGTTTCGTTTATTGGATGTTGCTTCGGAAAGTATAGAAAAATCTCAAACAATAGAGTTTATTAATCTTCAGGAAGAAATTCAACGGATGATTATGTTAACACTTTCTAAATTATTTAATAAGTCAATTGATCCTAAAATAGAGGAAAAATTAATTTATTATGATGCCGATGGAATTGTACCTGTTACAACTCTTCGATTAAATGGCCCCCGAATAGGAGCATCCGTTACAATGGGGGAAAATGGAAAACGTTTAATGTCTTCAAAAGATAAGGGAGGCTTTGATATGTTCCCAATAACTTCATTATTTGGATGGCAACAGGAAGCCCAATACCTAAGTGCCGGTAATTTTCAGGCTCTTTTAGAATTTATCTTTCTGGCAGGAGGCATGGAAACCGGTAGATTCCTACCATCTTTAACTTTTTTAAATGGATTTAGGAATTCTGCAACCGGCCTGGAATTTGCTATTGGACCAAGCTTTACCATTACCCGAACAGCAGATGGTTTTTATGATACTCAGGGATTATATGGTAATAAGGATAATTGGTATCTTAAGAACGAATATTACAATATATCACCTTCAGATACGGCATATGTTAAACCCTTTCAGAATCCCTATCCTATTGTAAACAGAGTAGATTCAAGAGGGACAACAAAATTAACTACGGCATTATTAATTGCTGGTGGTAAAACATTTCGTTCGGGTTACTTAAATATGCCAGTAAATGTTTATTTTTCACCCCGTAAAGCCGGATCGGTAATTGGTCTTTCTATAGGCTTTAATGTAAGTAGGAAAAAGAAATAATAATGAAAAAAAACAGCATAATAATTTCCCTTTTTTTTATACTCTTATCGGGAGTTACACGGGCACAAGACTTATTGCCTGATTCTTTATTAAAGAAAAATTGCGCTATTATTTTAAAGGAGAACGTAATCCAAGACGTACAGGTATGGAAAACCAACGAATCTAAACTTGAATACTTAGAGAATGGCTCTCTTCATGATATTGCAAGAGAGGATGTAAGACGATTTGATTTTCAGGATTATTCCGTTATAATTAGGAGTAATAAATTAGATAGAATAAAATACTACGATTTGATGGTAGCCGCTAATACCTATACGGGCATTAAGTAAACTGATTCTGAAGGCAAAATATATTTCAGTAAAAAGAACAACGCGTCTGTTAAATCATATCCTTCATATACAAAATTTGTGGATGGTGCAGTTATCTTCAGTTCCGAAAACGTAAACGCAAGTGTTAACCAAAATTCACAAAATCTTTCAACCCTCCCTTCCGCTCAAGATACTGCACGTGTAGATTCTTCTAAATTT
>JBIICS010000167.1:0-5577 GCA_044238735.1 Bacteroidia bacterium | reverse complement strand
TATAAGAGCAGGCTCAACATTTGGAAACAATATCCAGTTTATGGACTTTTCTCACTTCTTTGGTAACCAAACGATTATTCTGAATCCACCCTACTCTGAATTTTCAGATGTAAGAGGAACCCGACAAGAGATAAATAATTTTCATACATTACCGTATTACAGTTTCAGCACCCGAAATTCTTACCTCGAAATTCATACACAATATAACTTCAGAGGTTTTGTTATAGGAAAAATTCCTCTTATTAGAAAAACTAAACTATATGAAGTTGCAGGTGCAAATCTGTTACTAAGCAACAAGCAGTCTTTTTATGAAGTATATTTTGGTTTAGATAACATCATAAAAGCATTTAGAGTTGATTTTGCATCAAATATTACCAACGGTAATTTTAATGCCTTTAACATCAGGTTTGGGTTTAGGCCCGGAGTATTCTTCTGATAAATAAAGTAAAATTTAAGTTATAAAGTTTGTATCGGCATGTTTTTTAAATTTAGAAAAGTTTAACTCCTCTTCTATTTTCTCAAATTCAATAAACAGATGAATGCCAGTAAGTATCTTAAAGTTTAAATTCAATTTAAATATTTCCTCATAAATAGCTTTTATCTCCACCAAATAAGGATTATTCTTTTTCTTTCGCAAATTTTTTCGCAATGTTATTATATTAGATATCCATATAGAAGGATAGCACCATAACGTTAGTAAAAATGCTGTTCCGTTTATTCTACCCGGATGTATTTTATGAATATTAAATCCACTTAAACGACCAAAGGTTCTTAATTTTTGAATCCCTAGTAAAAATAAATGTCCATAATACATTTCTCGTTTATCATCTGCAAACCAAAGATCGTCAACCTCGTTTGGAGGCATTATCTTATTAAAATATTCGCTTTCTGTTAACAGATAACTTAATTTGGCCTTAAGATTGGAATAGTTAGGAGTAGTAATGATTAATTTTCCTCCGGGTTTTAAAACTCTGTAAAACTCCTTAAATGCCTTTAACTGATCGGGCATGTGTTCTATACCTTCCTGACAAATCACTACATCAGCAACTGCATCCTCAAGAGGTATGCGTTCATTCAAGTTGCAATAAACACAATTGATGCCGTCTACCTTAAAAAATTCCGGAAACAAATCTAAGGCAATTACATTTGCGCCAACCTTTTTAAGAGATTCGCTTGTAATACCGGTTCCGGCAGGAACATCTACAACTGTTAGTCCGTTGTAAAAAGCCGCATTATCCTGAATATGCTTATTTACATACCACTTTATATCTTTTGTTCCGGAAAAGTACATAATACGATTTGGCTAGTTTAGCGTTTTTTTTAAATGAAAGTACCTACTACAATAATTCAATTATCCCGTTATAGATAATTAATACTTTATTCTATAGGCTTAGCATATGTGTTAACATCCTTATCACTAATAGACTTGCCGCCCAAAATTAATAGTCGTTCAACTACATTTCTTAATTCACGTATATTTCCAGTCCAGTTGTGTTTTTGTAATTCTTTGATCGCATTATCGGTAAATGATTTAACCGGCCAACCATTTTCTTCACTAATTAGTTTAGAAAAATGCAAAATCAGAAGAGGTATATCATCTTTACGTTCGTTTAACGATGGTACACTAATTGGAATAACGCTTAAACGATGAAATAAATCTTCTCTAAAACGACCCTCTTCTATTTCCTTTCTTAAATTTTTATTAGTTGCCGCAATAACCCTAACATTTACTTTTATCTCTTTGTCGCCACCAACACGCATAATTTTATTTTCCTGTAAAGCTCTTAAAACCTTAGCCTGAGCAGAAAGACTCATATCGCCAATCTCATCTAAAAATAAAGTTCCTCCCTCTGCCAATTCAAACTTACCTTTACGTTGGGCGATTGCAGAAGTGAAAGCGCCTTTCTCATGTCCGAATAATTCACTTTCTATTAATTCGGATGGTATAGCTGCGCAATTTACTTCAACCAATGGCATTGCGGAGCGCGGACTTTTCTCGTGTATCCAGCGCGCAACAAGTTCTTTTCCGGATCCGTTGTCGCCGGTAACCAATACTCTGGCATCTGTTGGGGCTACTCGTTCTATTAGCTCTTTTATATTTTGGATAGCAGGTGATTCGCCAACCATTTCAAAGGTCTTATTAATTTTCTTTTTTAATGACTTTGTTTCAGACACTAATTGTTTTTTATCCAGTGCATTCCTAACCGTAACTAATAATCGATTCATATCAATAGGCTTTGCAATATAATCGTATGCGCCTTTTTTAAGGGCTTCCACAGCCGTATCAATATTACCATGACCACTAATTAAAACTACAGGAGTATCCGGAGTTATGCTGATAATACGATCCAGCACTTCCATTCCATCCATTTTAGGCATTTTAATATCTGATAATATCAAATCATACTTGTTCTTTTCAATAAGCTTTACACCTTCCGAACCATCAGAGGCATCATCTACAATAAATTTTTCATATTCTAAAATTTCCCTAAGCGTATTGCGTATTGCACGCTCATCATCTATTACTAAAATCTTTTGCATTATTTTTCTATTATTTGGTTCTGAATTGCCCACAAAACGCCCTCTTTAAGAGAGAATGTTGACAAACGTATTTCGTTTATTTTAAAATTATCTACTACATACCTAATTAGCAATGAAGCAATTACAATCATGTCTACACGCATAGCAATTAAACCCTTTATGTCTGCACGCTCCTTGCGATTAGCGCTGATAAAAAGATTATATGTATCATTAAACTGCTCCATTGGGAAAACAAAAGTAGTAGCACCATTTAATGTTTTGCCGTTGTAATATCTGTTCAGTATTACATCTGCATAAGAATCAAAGGAACCTGATGAACCTACCAAAACATCAATCTGATATAGTTTTACAGCTTCTTTAAGTTCAGTGAGTTGATTCTCCATATAATTAAATATTTCCTCTATTTCGAGTGGAGATATGGGTTCGGATGGTTTAAATCTTTCAAGTAAACGAGCCGCTCCAATTTCAAAACTTTTTTTCCAAAAAATCTGGGAATTGTTAGCAATAATAAATTCTGTACTTCCACCACCTATGTCCATTATTAATAAAGGCTTTTCTCCCAGGTCCAAGGCTCGTCTTACTCCATAATAAATTAACTGTGCTTCGGTATCGCCACTAATTACTCGCACTTTCCAATTAAAAAAAGTTTCTACTTGCTGAACAAAATTATTTCCATTTTGTGCATTCCGAATAGCAGAAGTAGCGAAAAGATATACATCGTCTACCCTCCAATCGTTAGTTATTTGCTTGAATTGATCAAGTGCCTCAATTCCTCTTCGGAAAGGTTCGGGTGCAATAAAGCCGGAATTAATTCCGCCTTCACCCAATTTAACTGCAATTTTAGTTTCGACCAATCGATTAAAATTACCTTTAAGATCTGTTTGTCCAACAATAATATTAAATGTATTGGTTCCTAAATCTATAACTGCAATTTTATTCATAAATTAAAATAAGGTAGAACCATTATTTCTACGGGGCATTTTACCCAAGTGTCTGTAGGCTAAATCCGTTACTTCTCGTCCGCGGGGTGTTCTCATTAAATAACCTTCCTGAATTAAGAAAGGTTCATAAACCTCCTCTATTGTGCCTGCTTCTTCTCCTACAGCGGTAGCAATGGTATTAATACCAACGGGGCCACCTTTAAATTTTTCAATCAGCACAGTTAAAATCTTATTGTCCATTTCATCAAAACCGTGCTCATCAACATTTAGTGCATTTAAAGCATACTTGGCTATTTCAACATCAATTGTACCATTACCTTTAATTTGAGCAAAATCCCTTGTTCTTCTCAGCAAAGCATTGGCTATTCTTGGTGTTCCTCGACTACGGCGGGCAATTTCAAAAGCAGCCTCCTCAACAATGGGAACAGAAATAATAGAAGAAGAACGTTCTACAATACCGGTAAGTAATTTAGAGTCATAATATTCTAAGCGGCTGTTAATGCCAAAACGGGCTCTTAGAGGTGAAGTTAGAAGTCCGCTGCGGGTAGTAGCCCCAATTAAAGTAAAGGGATTTAACTTAATCTGAACAGAACGGGCGTTTGGCCCCGAATCAATCATAATATCTATTTTATAATCCTCCATGGCCGAATAAAGGTATTCCTCCACAACCGGACTTAAACGATGAATTTCATCTATAAATAAAACATCGTTCGACTCCAAATTAGTAAGCAGGCCGGCTAAATCTCCCGGTTTATCCAATACAGGACCCGAGGTAAGTTTTAAATTAACACCCAGTTCGTTAGCCACAATATGAGCTAAGGTTGTTTTGCCTAATCCGGGTGGGCCGTGCAACAAAACATGATCCAGCGCTTCGCCTCTTAATTTTGCTGCCTTTACAAATACAATTAAATTATCAATTAATTTTTGCTGCCCTAAAAAATCATCGAATGCTAATGGGCGCAATGCCCTTTCAAATTCCCTTTCTGAATTTGATAAATTATCATCATCGGCATCTAATATAGGATTCATTTAAAAAGTGTTGTATTCAAATTTACACTTTTAATTGGGTTTTAAATAGTGATTAAAGGAAAGCCGTCAAATAAAAATAAAAGTTTTGCCATTATTTTAAACTAAATTTGGATATGAAAAAACACGATTCTGCTCAAGAAGCTTTTGGTAGACTTTTGGTGATAATGGACGAATTGCGAGAGCAATGTCCATGGGATAAAAAACAAACATTACAAAGCCTAAGACACCTTACTATAGAAGAAACATACGAACTGGCTGATGCCATCCTTCAAAACGATTTACCCAATATTAAGAAAGAGATTGGAGATGTATTGCTTCACCTCGTTTTTTATGCACGCATTGCCTCCGAGACCAATGAATTTAACATGACCAATGTTATTGAAGCCTTATGTAAAAAATTAATAGACCGCCACCCCCATATATATGGAGATGTAAAAGTTAAGGACGAGGAAGAAGTAAAACAAAATTGGGAAAAGCTAAAATTAAAGGAAGGGAATAAATCGGTGTTAGCGGGTGTTCCAACTTCTTTGCCAGCATTAATTAAAGCGATGCGCATTCAGGAAAAAGCCAGGGGTGTTGGATTCGATTGGGAGCAAAAAGTACAAGTTTGGAATAAAGTTGAGGAAGAATTAGAAGAATTTAAAGCAGAAGAAAAAATAGAAAACAACTTAGAAAAAGCGGAAGCTGAATTTGGTGATTTATTATTTGCATTAGTAAACTATGCCCGCTTTTGTGGTATTAATCCGGAGGATGCTCTGGAGAAAACAAACCGTAAATTTATAAGGCGTTTTACTTTTATGGAAGAACAAGTTGCTGCTCAAAACAAAATATTAAGCCATTTAAGTTTAGATGAAATGGACGTTTTTTGGAATAATGCCAAAGAAAAAGGGTTATAACTTATCGGGATTAATTAATATTATCCGTTTAATTGCTAAAGTAACGCCACAAACAATAACAAGGTTAAAGCAACACTAGTGCCCATAAAAATAGCGGTACCTTTAACCAGATTTTTTCTTCTTAATTCGTGTATCTTATTTTTATAACCCTCTTCGTACATACGTGCATC
>JBIICS010000166.1:0-5618 GCA_044238735.1 Bacteroidia bacterium | reverse complement strand
AAGATTCCCGCAGGTAAGATGGATGAAAAGTGGGGAAAATACAAATCGACTTGTAAGTTGGTTAATCCAGCTAACAAACGTCAATTGGAAATCATTGTGGTGGGTACGGGTCTGGCGGGAGCATCAGCTGCGGCATCGCTGGGCGAAATGGGCTACAAAGTAAAAGCCTTTTGTTTTCAGGATAGCCCTCGCCGTGCGCACTCTATAGCTGCTCAAGGCGGTATTAATGCTGCTAAAAATTATCAGAACGATGGTGATAGTACTTATCGTTTGTTTTACGACACTATAAAAGGTGGAGATTACCGTGCTCGTGAGGGAAACGTGTATCGTTTAGCTGAAGTATCTGCTAACATCATCGATCAATGTGTGGCGCAGGGTGTTCCTTTTGCCCGCGAATACGGGGGCATGTTAAGTAACCGATCTTTTGGGGGGACTCAGGTGCAACGTACTTTTTATGCTGCCGGCCAAACTGGTCAACAATTATTATTGGGTGCTTACAGTGCCTTACAGCGTCAGATTGGGCTCGGAACGGTTAAAATGTATACTCGTCACGAGATGATGGAAGTTGTAAATATCGATGGTAAATGCCGAGGTATTATAGCCAAAGATTTAGTAAGTGGCAAACTAGAACGCCATTTTGGTCATGCAGTTTTATTGGCCTCAGGTGGATATGGTAACGTTTTTTATCTATCTACCAACGCCATGGGAAGTAACGTTTCTGCAGCCTGGAAGGCTCATAAAAAGGGAGCTTTGTTTGGTAATCCTTGTTTTACCCAAATTCATCCAACTTGTATTCCGGTTTCGGGCGATTATCAATCTAAATTAACCTTAATGTCGGAGTCGTTAAGAAACGATGGCCGTATTTGGGTTCCAAAAGCTAAGGGCGATAATCGTTCTCCTAACGATATACCGGAAGAAGAGAGAGATTATTATTTAGAGCGTCGTTATCCGGCTTTCGGAAATCTGGTTCCTCGCGATGTGGCCTCTCGTGCAGCAAAAGAAAGATGCGATGCCGGTTATGGGGTAGGTTCTTCTAAAATGGCTGTTTACTTGGATTATGCCTCTGCAATAGAGCGATATGGTAAAACTCAAGCTAATAAATTAAGCTTGCAAAATCCATCAAAAGAAAAGATTATTGAATTAGGTAAAGAAGTTGTTAAAGAGAAATACGGTAACTTGTTTGATATGTATGCCAAAATTACCGGCGAAAATCCTTACGAGGTTCCGATGCGAATTTATCCTGCGGTGCATTATACTATGGGTGGTTTATGGGTGGATTATGAATTGAGTACCTCAGTTCCGGGTTTATATGCTTTGGGTGAGGCTAACTTTAGCGATCATGGTGCTAATCGTTTGGGTGCTTCTGCCTTAATGCAAGGTTTGGCGGATGGTTATTTTGTAATTCCTTATACAATAGGTTCATACCTCTACAAAGAAATTATGGTTAAGCCCATTTCTACCGATCATGAGGCTTTTGTAGAAGCTGAAAAAAATGTACAAGAAAAAATTGATAAATTTTTGAATATTAACGGTACAAAATCGGTGGAAAGTTTTCATAAGCGTTTGGGATTAATTATGTGGGATAAGTGTGGTATGGCGCGTAACGAAGCCGGATTAAAGCAGGCAATTTCTGAAATTCAGGCCTTACGCAAAGAATTTTGGAGCGATGTAAAAGTGCCTGGAGGTCAATATCAATTTAATCCTGAATTAGATAAAGCCGGGCGTGTTGCCGATTTTATTGAGCTTGGAGAGCTAATGTGCATCGATGCTTTAAATAGAAATGAGTCTTGTGGCGGCCACTTCCGAGAAGAATATCAAACAGAAGATGGTGAAGCGTTAAGACATGATGATACTTTTATGTATGTTTCTGCCTGGGAATACAAAGGGGAAAGTAATTTTGAACTGCATAAAGAGGAACTTAATTACGAAATTGTTAAACCAAGTCAACGTTCTTATAAATAGTAATTAGTAAACAGTTAAAAAAATTATACAATGGGAAGTGGAAATGGTCAAATGCTAAATTTAACTTTAAAAATTTGGCGTCAAAAAAACAGCAAAGAAGCAGGTAACTTTGTTACTTACCAGGTTTCTAATATTTCTACCGATATGTCGTTCCTCGAAATGTTCGACGTATTAAATGAACAGCTTGTAGCTAAAGGTGACGAACCGGTTGCCTTTGATCACGATTGTCGCGAAGGTATTTGCGGTATGTGCAGTATGTATATTAACGGTCGTGCCCACGGACCTCAACAAGGTACAACTACTTGTCAGCTTCACATGCGTCATTTTAAAGATGGTGAAACTATAGTTGTAGAGCCATGGAGAGCAAATGCGTTTCCGGTGATAAAAGATTTAGTGGTTGATAGATCATCTTTTGATAGAATTATTTCTTCTGGTGGTTTCGTTTCTGTAAATACTGGTAATGCTCAAGACGCAAACTGCTTACCTGTTCCTAAAGATGACGCAGACAAATCTTTTGCCGCCGCAGCTTGTATAGGATGTGGTGCGTGTGTATCTGCTTGTAAAAACTCTTCGGCAATGTTGTTTGTATCTGCCAAAGTTTCTCAGTTTGCTTTATTGCCCCAAGGTCAGGCAGAAAGAAAAGATCGTGTATTAAACATGGTAAAGCAAATGGATGAAGAAGGTTTTGGTAATTGCACCAATACCGGAAGTTGCGAAGCTGAGTGTCCTAAAGAAATTTCGTTAGACAATATCGCTCGTTTAAATCGCGAGTTTGTAATGGCTAGTTTAAAAGGTTAACGGCTGTTTTATAGATAATTTAAAAGCCTTCGAATTTGTCGAAGGCTTTTTTATTGGTGATAGCAAAATGAGATTTTACTATTTTTGAATGATGAAGAAATTAATACTGCTTTTACTTATTTGTTTTAATATAGCTTTTGGTCAGGAGAAAGTAAATTTAATAAGTTCTCATTTAGAGTCTCGAACTTTAAAAGGAAAAGAATACATAACGGTAAAAGGAACAGTTTTGTATGATGCAATATCAGGTAAACTAATTACACATTTTGATAAACCGTTGGAACAGATTACAATTACAAATAACAACGGCGAGTATATTCAATACTTTTATAGCAATAATTCGGTAAGTCAACGTATGAATCCCGAATTAAGTTCTAAAAAATCAATTTTTTATTATTTTTTAAACGGTAAGCAAAAAGATCTCGATTTAAAAGAAAATGGTTACAAGTTATCTAATTCTAAAATCGAAAATGGAATGAACATAACCACGTGGGTGCCATCAAATTCGGTGAATGTTGCGTCCTCCAAAATAGAACTCGTTCACGAACATAATGTTCCCATATTTATGGGCATTTATAATAAAAAAAACAAATTAAGCTTAAAAGTTTTTTATGACGATTATGTTTTGGTTAATGGTGTTAAATGGCCTCAGCAGATAACAGAAATTGAATTTGAGTCACCTAAAGATTCTATTATCACAACCCGAAAGTATACAAATTTTAAAGTAAACAAACAGGCCGACGCTCGTTATCAAAACTTTAAAGTGCCTTCTAATGCTAAACCAATTAGTTATAAGTAATGAAAAAGAGTTTGGGGGTTTTAATATTTATGCTTTTGGTTTCGTTGGTTAAGGCTCAGTCTCGGGATGAAATTTTAATGGTTAAAGAATTAGATTTTACAACAAATGAATTTAATTCGCGCAAAGTTGAGTATTTATTTAAGCATCATAAAAATATTATTATTAAGTACAATCCAATTAGTTTGTTTTTTGGAGGAATGATGTATGTTTATCAAAAACACATATCACAAGTTTTAGGTTCCAGTTGCCCCTACGAACACAGTTGTTCTGCATTTAGCGTAATGTGTATTAAAGAGTTTGGTTTATTAAAAGGAGTGGCCTTAACGGCAGATCGTTTAACTCGTTGTACAAGTACTGCCGCAAGAGATATTACTGAGATTAATATAAATCCTAAAACCGATAAGATAATTGATCAACTTGAATGGTATAAATAGGATAAGGTTTGTTTTAGGTTTTACCTTTATTTTTTTTTCCATTTTTGGGTATGGACAAAAAAATAGTGTTACGGATGAACTTAAATTTTTTAATTATTTAAAGACAAATAATAGATCTGAGGATGTAAGGATACTCTATCAAAATCAAAAAATTGAGCGGTATAACGTTTTGCAATTGGATAGTTTAAATTATTTGGTGGGTTGGTCTTTGTATTTTGATAAACATTTGGATAGCTCTTTAACCTATTTCAATAAAATTTCAAATCAATCGGTTTTTAAAAATAGTTCCTTATTTTATAAGTCCTTTATATCAGTTTACAAAGGCGAAACCAACAAGGCTCGACAAATCGTAAATGAAATAAATACATCCGACTCGGTTGATGTTGAATTGAAAAATTTATTTATTTCTACTTCTTATTTGTTAGAAAGAAATCTTGTTAAATTCGATTCGTGCAGCTATGCATTTAAACGAAAACAATTTCAGCTAAAAGATGTAGAGGAAAATGTCCTGGATATTAGAAATGAAATGGTTAAGAACAGAGAAAAAACACCTGCCAAGGCAGCATTTTTATCTGCCCTTGTTCCCGGTTTAGGAAAATATTATGCAGGATATTTTGGTAAAGCGATTTCAACATTTTTGCCCTGCGTGGCTTTAGCGGCCATGGCAACGGAATCATACGTAAAGGCAGGCCCTATATCCCCTCAGTTTTTAATTACAGCATCCTTGTTTAGTCTATTTTATGTTGGTAATATATACGGAACGTATTATTCAGTAAAGATTTACAAACAAGAATTTAATCAAAGAATAAATAATGAAATATTACTTAACGTTCATATTCCATTGCGCCGTATTTATAACTAGTACGTTTGCTCAGACTGCCGGCGATAGTTTATTTAGAATCGGTAATTTCAGGCTTAGCGCAGTTGAGTTCGAGAGAGAGGCCTATAGCGCAACATCCGAATTTGATAGGAATTACGCTTTATTTAAAAAAAGTCTTTCTTTTGAAAAGAATAGAAACTACAATTTAGCATTAGAGGAAGTAAACCGAATAAATGATAATGTGTTTTCAGATTCATTAAAGGATGAACTTCAATTTAAAAGTGCTTTGTACCTGTATCTGAACAAAAGCTTTTATGAAACGGAGGTGAAAATTAAAAATTATATGGCTATAGACTCTTCGTTAAACAAAAGGTTTTATTGGTTACTAATATTATGTTTAAATGAGCAATATAAATGGAGTGAAGCCAAAAGCAATCTTCAAAAATTAAAGATATATACAGGCGATACCTTAACCTACCTTAAGGCTTATAATTTGTATTCGGATGATTCACTACCTAAAATTAAATCGCCTGAAAAAGCAGAAAAAATGAATGTTTTTTTACCCGGATTGGGGTTTATTTACACGGGCAATTACAGGGAGGGATTAGTAAGTACCGGATTAATTGCAGGATCATTGGCTTTAACTGCACTTGGAATTTATTCGGGGTATTATGTGGTATCGGTTTTAGGTGGATTACAATTGTTTCAGATGTTTTATTTGGGAGGTTCCAGAAGGGCTGAATTTTTGGCCCGAAAGTATAACTATGAAAAAAGCCGAAAAGTTAACGACCAGTTGGCACAGTGTTTA
>JBIICS010000047.1:0-19152 GCA_044238735.1 Bacteroidia bacterium | reverse complement strand
CGTTTTTTTTAAGTTTTTTCATATACAAAAAAAGTTTAGTGAAACGACTTTCACTAAACTTTCTTGTAGCCCAATAGCATAAAGGGTTATAGAGCTTTTTACCAACTATTTTTTGCTATTATGCCTTTAAAGAAATCCATAGTTTATATTCTATTGTCTACTCTCCGCTTTCCGATAAGCCTCCTATTTCGGCTATTTGAAGCGAAAGAATGTTGTCTGGTTGTTGGCTGAGCGAAGTCGAAGCCAATACTTGATTTCTATATTCTTATTTATATTTCATAAGTCATAATTAAGTAATCAACCCTCCATTATTCTAAGAATCACATTAAGACATTGTATAATTAGCACACTAGCTAATCATCTACTCCCAATCTTCCTTATAATTATCACTCTCGTAAATGTTCAAGTAATTTTCATAACGGTGTTCGCATATCTCTCCTTCCTCTAATAATTCTTTTACGGCACACCCCGGCTCGTTAATATGTAAGCAATTATTGTATTTACAATTTGCAGATGCTCTAAACATTTCAGGAAAATAGGTAGCTACTTCTTCACGTTTAAAATCTACAATAGCAAACGACTTTACACCGGGAGTATCAATAAGACAAGTAAGATCGTTGGTTCTATACATCTGGGCAAATGTAGTGGTGTGTGTTCCCTTTTCGTTAGACTCGGATACTTCACCCACTCTTAGATTTAAACCGGGCACTAAAGTATTTAATAAAGAGGATTTACCAACTCCGCTATGCCCCGAAAACAAAGTAATCTTCTGGCTTAGATTTTCATTTAACTCCTCTATGCCTTTATGGGTATGAGCACTTACTAAAAATACCGGATATCCTATTTTTTCATAAACCAATTTTATATAGGAAGCCTCCGCTTCAGCATCTTCATCATATGTATCTATCTTGTTGATAACAATTATGGATTTAATGCCATAGGCTTCTGCGGTTATTAAAAAACGGTCGATAAAACCGGTAAGTGTTCGCGGATTTTTAAAACAAACAACCAAAGCGGCCTGATCTATGTTGGAAGCAATGATGTGTTCGCGCTTAGAAAGGTTGGTTGACCTTCTGATTATATAATTTTTCCGTGAAAATATCTTACTAATAACACCCTTCCCCGTTTTAGGCTCAATTTCAAAATCTACTACATCGCCTACTGAAGCAGGATTAGTGTTTCGGCTACCTTTTAACCTTACATTACCCTTAATTCTACACTCAATTAGTCTTTTATTGGCATCTTCAACCAAATACCAGGAGCCGGTAGATTTAAAAACTCTTCCGGTCATTTAACAAATATTGTATTTAAGTTGCACTAAAAGCCCTATTTTTGAGATTACAAAGTTAGTTTAATCGTGTCTATACTAGTAAAAAATATTACCAAATTATTTGGAGAGCAAAAAGCGCTTAGTGAGGTTAGTTTTAGTGTTGGAAGTGGAGAGATAGTCGGCTTTTTGGGTCCTAATGGGGCAGGAAAATCAACCATGATGAAGATTATTACCTGTTTTCTGCCGCCCACATCGGGCGAAGTTAAGGTATGTGGGTATGATGTTCTTGAGCAGTCAATTGAAGTTAGGTCGCGCGTGGGTTACCTCCCCGAGCATAATCCACTCTATTTAGATATGTATGTTAAGGAATACCTACAATATGTTTGTGGAATATACAAAATAACCGATGCTCAAAAACAAATTAAAAACTTAATAGATCAAACCGGTTTGGGCATTGAGCAGCACAAGAAAATTGGTGCTTTATCTAAAGGTTATCGTCAACGAGTAGGCCTTGCACAAGCCCTCATTCATAATCCGGATGTATTGATATTAGATGAACCTACAACGGGCTTGGATCCAAACCAAATTGTAGAAATTCGTAATTTAATTAAAGAGGTTGGAAGAGAAAAAACAGTAATGCTCTCCACGCATATCATGCAGGAGGTTAAAGCAATTTGCGATCGGGTAATTATTATTAATAAAGGCCAGATTGTAGCCGATGAAAAAGCAGACGCTATTCAGCGAAAAGGGGAGACTCAGCAAGTAGTTAAGGTTGAGTTTGACCGACCCGTTTCTTTGGCTAAGCTTAAAGAAATTGCTGGAGTTACCAAGGTAAACGAAGTTAAACCGGGTTTTTATAATGTTTTTTCGGGAAGTAAAAGCGACATTAGGCCTTTAATTTTTAAAATGGCAGTAGAAAACGGATTAACCGTTTTATCTCAAACATTGGAGGAGCAGTCTTTAGAGGATGTTTTCCGAAAATTAACCAAATAGGCTATCTAATTTTTGACGAGTTTTCGAAATAAAAATACTCGTATTTATCCTTAATTTTATTGGGTTAAATAGTTGCTATTTTAGTGACTTACTGTAAAATAACCCAACATGAAAAGACATTTATTTATATTATTTTTTTCTTTATTAATTGGAAGCCTCCAGGCTCAAGATCAGGAGTTGCAGAAAAGAATTAAGGCTAAGGAAGCTGAAACTGAATTTTATGCCAGGGGTGGCAGGAATTTCAGAACAGTTATTGGCGGATACGGATCTATCATGTCCAGTCCCGAACAAGATTGTAACTCGGCTCTTCCTGTTTGTCAGCTCACTTACACACAGTCTAACTCTTATTCGGGTGAAGGAAATACTCAGGAGATTCCCGGTAATTCTTCTTGTTTGGGGTCAAATGAAAAAAATTCTGTTTGGTATATCTTCACTGTAACAGCTGCGGGTACTTTAGATTTTGATATTACACCCAACAATATGAGTGATGATTACGATTTCGCACTTTATAATATTTCGGGTAGTAATTGTAATGGAATTAAGAGCGGAGCAATTACCCCTGTACGTTGTAATTTTTCTGCAACCAGCGGGGTTACGGGGTTAGACCCCTCGGCCTCCAATCCATCGGAGCCTGCTAGTGGTCCTAAAAACAGTACAACACTGCCCGTTACAGTTGGGCAAACTTATGTACTTGTAATCAGCAACTATAGTTCTACACAGAATGGATACTCGCTTAATTTTACACCAAGTTCTGCCAGTATCTTCGACGTTACTCCACCAACCCCTCAAACCGTTACAGCTCCATGTGGTTCAACAACAATAACCTTAAATACAAGCGAAGCTATTAAATGCTCCTCCATTTCATCTGGAGGCACCGAGTTTACGGTTACAGGAACTGGTGGCCCTTACACAGTAACATCTGCAACCGGAATAAACTGCGGATCGGCAACTCCCCAAATTTCTGTTACAGTTTCTCCGGCATTAAGTGGCCCGGGTCCCTGGACATTGCAAATTGCAACAGGAAATGATGGAAATACGTTAATTGATAATTGCGGCAATGCAATGGCCAATACTTCTTTTAATTTTAACCAAACTCCAACAGTGGCCTCTATCAGTGGAGACAATTCTATTTGTTCGGGCGAAACGGTTGGTTTAACTGCTTCCAACGGAAGCTCATGGTCTTGGTCAGGTCCTAATATAATCGGTTCTACTACTTCTCAAACTATTTCTATTTCTCCAACAGCAAATGCAACCTACAATGTTACGGTAAGCAATGGTTCATGCGGTACCTCTAATGCCTCTTTTTCTGTGTCTGTAGCCCAGTCGCCCGTTGCAGCGTTTACGGTATCTCCTGTAACGGTTTGCGCAGGTAGTCCGGTAACCTTTACAAATACTACCCAGTTGCCTCCCACATGCGGCGGACTAGGTTTGTCTCAGTGTGCAACAATTGGTGCTAGCTGTGGTTTTTTTCAAACTTGCCAGGCTACAGGTCCTTTTACTACAGGAGCTACGCCAACTTATTTATGGACGTTTGGCGATGGGGGTACGGATTTCTATCTGGCCGGAAATGGAACACAAAATCCTGTTCACACCTATACTAACCCCGGAACTTACACGGTAACTCTAAACGCATCATCTATTATTGGTGCTTGTAGCAATACGGTATCACAAACCATAAATGTATTGCCTGGTTCAACGCCTATAGTTGCATCTAATGATACAACTATTTGTGGTGGAAGCGCAAACCTTTCTGCTTCAGGTGGTAGTACATATACTTGGACAGCAAATGGCTCTAATGTAGGAACAGGCTCAAGTATAAGTGTTAGTCCTACCACAACTACCACTTATACAGTTACCTCTCCGGGCTGTAGTGGCAACTTAACCGATTTTGTAACAGTTACTGTAACTGGTGGTGGAGGTAGCGTTTCATTAAACACTACTAATGCCAGTATTTGTGCTGGAAACAGTGTTGCGTTAATAGCAAGTGGTGCATCATCGTATTCTTGGAGCCCTTCTGCAGGATTAAGTTCTTCTACTGGTGCAAATGTAACGGCTTCTCCAACAACCACAACTTCTTATACGGTAACTGGTAATCCATCTAGTTGCCCTATTACTGCGGTTGTAACTATTACCGTTAATAATCCGCCAAACGTTACTGTAAATCCGGCATTAAGCTCAGTTTGTCCAAATCAACCGGTAAATTTAACAGCTGCCGGCGCCAATACATACACCTGGATTCCTTCTTCAGGCCTTAATAATAATACTGGTTCGGCTGTTGTAGCAACTGTTACAGGGGTTACTACTTATACTGTTATCGGAACAAGTAATGGCTGTACCGATACTGCTTTTGCTCAAATTAATCTTAATGCTCCTATTTCACTAAGTATAAGTCCATCCAATGCGTCTGTTTGTCCGGGCGAATCGGTTAACTTAACTGCAAGTGGCGCAACAACCTATTCATGGTTTCCGCCGGTTGACCTTAACAGTACTAACACAGCAAATGTTACTTCATCACCCACCAGTACCATTACTTATACTGTTATAGGGGCAAATGGAGCGTGTACCGATACAGCTACTGTTTTAGTAAGTGTAGTAAACAATTTAACAGTTTCTGTAAGTCCGGCTTCTGATACTATATGCACCGGTAATTCTACAAATTTATCTGCATCTGGTGCAAGTAATTTCAGTTGGTTTCCTGCAACCGGAATCTCCTCCAGCACTTCTCCCAATATAACAGCTTCTCCATCTGCAACTACAACGTATACAGTTATAGGTAGTAGTGGAAGTTGTACAGATACAGCCACAGTAAAAATAACTGTAGTGGGACCACCTCAGGTACAGATTAATCCGGTTCAGTCAACAATTTGTCCGGGTTCATCTACTAATCTTTCTGCTAGTGGGGCTTCTTCCTACTCTTGGATACCGGCAACAGCACTTAACAGTACTAATGCGGCAACCGTTACAGCAACCCCGCTTTCTAATATTTCATACACCGTTACCGGTACTACCAATGGTTGTTCCGATACAGCAATTGCAACGGTTGTGGTTACTAATAATGTTTCAATAAGTGTTAATCCGTCTACGGCCACTGTATGTCCCGGTGGAACGGCCTCTTTAACAGCATCCGGGGCACTAAATTACAGCTGGTTTCCATCGGCTACTCTAAGTTCATCAACCGGAGTTTCTACTACGGCAACACCAACAATCTCAACAACCTATACTGTTGTGGGTTCAACAGGCACTTGTGCCGATACGGCAACCGTTACGGTTACCGTATCTAATAATATCTCAATATCGGCAGACAATAATCCGGATTCGGTGTGTGTAGGGCAATCTACTACGGTTACTATGAATGGAGCTAATACTTATAGCTGGTTTCCTCAAACTAATACTTCAGCAATAAACGCGAGTTCTTTTTCTGCTAATCCACCGGTTACCACTCAATACACCATAATTGGAGCTAACGGCACCTGCCGTGATACTATTTTTCATAGCGTATTTATTAAGCCTTTACCACAAGTTCTAGTTAATCCTTCTAATATCACCATCTGCCCTGGCTCCTCAATTTTATTAACAGCTACCGGCGCTTCTTCATACAGTTGGTCGCCAACGGCAGGCTTAAGTGCTACCAATGGCAGTAACATTGTGGCAAGCCCCACTACTTCTGCTTTTTATACTGTTAAGGGAACCAGTAACGGATGTTCGGATACCACCATAATCAGAATTAATGTAACCATTCTCCCCCCCTTGGGATTATCCGCCCTTAATACTATAATCTGTCAGGGACAAGGCACAAGCCTTACTGCAACTGGTTTTAGTGATTATACGTGGTCCCCGTCTCCTCAATCATTTAATTCGGATAGTTCATCAGTGGTAGTAGTCCCGGCTACAACTACCAACTATACGGTAACCGGAACCACTGGAGGATGTTCTGTTACTAAGTCTTTACAAATTACGGTTACTCCTATACCAAATGTTGTTGTAAACGGTCCTCCCGATTCGGTATGTTATGGTCAAAATATTAACTTATCAGCAAGTGGGGCTACTAATTATTTCTGGTATCCTTCTAACGTTTTTACAGTTAACACCGGAAGTTCTGTAACTACCAACCCTATTAATAATACAACTTATACATGTGTAGGAAGTACTACAGGTTGTAATGATACTGCTCTTATAACAGTTTTTGTTAAACCGCCGGTATTAATTTCTGCTTTTCCTGATACCGCAATTTGTCCGGGAGGCGTGGTTATTTTGTCTGCCAGCGGAGGCACCAGCTATTCGTGGAGCAATGGGCAAACCTCACAGCAGATTACCGTTAGACCTAAAACCGAAACGTATTATTATGTTTATGGATACAATGGAAATTGCTTTAATATAGATTCTGCTTTAGTAGATTTATTACCGGTGCCAAGAGCTGATTTCGATTTTGCTTCTAATCCGGTAAATTCATACAATCAAAATGCACAAATAATCGATCTTAGTTTAGGAGCCACCAACTATTTTTATTTTTCCGGTGATCCATCGAGCGACACCGTTTATTTAACACCGGAGCCTATAATAACCTACTACACTGATAATGGGGATACGTTTATGGTTAAACAGGTTGTGGTTAATGAATTTGGTTGTACAGACAGTATCGAGAAAAAATTTATTATAGCTCCAGAATACGCTCTTTATCTGCCCAATGCTTTTACACCAAACGAACAAGGTGGTAACGAAAAATTTGGAGCGAAGGGATTTGGCATTAGAGAATATACCCTTTTTGTATTTGACCGATGGGGGAATCAACTGTTTAAAACTAGCAGTTTAAGCGATGGTTGGGACGGAAAAGTAGGGGGAAGACCCCAGGCAATGGATACATATGTTTGGAAAGTGATTTTTAAGGCTTACGATAACAGAGAACGAACCAAAGAAGGGCAATTCAATTTAATTAGATAGAAGTTGCAAGGGGTTAGGAAATTATTAAGGAATGGGGCTTAATTTTTTAATAGCGAAAAATTAAGTACCTTTGCACCCTTAAATACAAACCTCATGCAGAATTTACGCAATATTGCTATTATTGCCCACGTTGACCACGGTAAAACTACCTTAGTTGACAAAATGTTACACACCGCGAAATTATTTCGCGACAATCAGGAAACAGGCGAACTAATTTTAGATAACAATGATTTGGAGAGAGAACGCGGGATAACTATCCTCGCTAAGAATGTTTCCGTTCGATATAAAGACACCAAAATCAATATTATTGATACTCCGGGCCACGCCGATTTTGGCGGCGAGGTTGAACGTGTATTAAACATGGCCGATGGGGTTGTGTTATTAGTAGATGCTTTTGAAGGCCCAATGCCTCAAACACGTTTCGTACTTCAAAAAGCACTAGAATTGGGTAAAAAAGCAATTTTAGTTATTAATAAGGTGGATAAACCAAATTGTCGTCCTGACGAAGTTCACGATTCGGTTTTTGATTTATTCTTTAATTTGGGTGCTACCGAAGAACAGTTAGGATTCCCAACAGTTTACGGTTCATCTAAACAAGGATGGATGGGCGCCGACTGGAAATCGCCAACCCAAGACATTACGTATTTATTCGATACCATTATTAGTTATGTACCACCTGCTCCAATTAATGAAGGTACATTACAATTACAAATAACCAGTTTAGATTTTTCTGCTTATACAGGACGTATTGCGATTGGACGTGTTACTCGCGGTACTATTAAAGAAAACATGCCGGTTATTTTAGCTAAGCGCGACGGCAGAATGATAAAATCCAGAATTAAAGAACTATTTACTTTTGAAGGATTAGGAAGAGCTAAGGCAACAGAAGTTAATTCTGGCGAAATAGTTGCGGTTACAGGTATTGAAGGTTTTGAAATTGGGGATACCATTGCCGATTTTGAAAATCCTGAAGCATTGCCGGTTATAAAGATTGACGAACCTACCATGAACATGTTGTTTACCATTAACAACTCTCCGTTTTTTGGTAAAGAAGGGAAATTTGTAACCTCTCGTCACGTTCGCGAGCGTTTAGAAAGGGAAACAGAGAAAAACTTAGCCCTAAGAGTAGAAGAAACGGATAGCGCCGATTCATTTTTAGTATACGGCCGCGGTATTCTTCACTTATCGGTTTTAATTGAAACTATGCGCCGCGAAGGCTATGAGTTGCAAGTTGGTCAGCCTCGTGTAATTATAAAAGAGATAGACGGCGTTAAATGTGAACCAATCGAAACCCTATCGGTAGATGTACCGGAAGAATTTTCGGGTAAAGTAATTGAGCTTGTTTCTCAGCGTAAGGGCGATTTATTGGTAATGGAACCTAAAGGCGATTTACAGCATTTGGAATTCAGAATTCCTTCCCGAGGTTTAATTGGATTAAGAAATAACGTTTTAACCGCTACCGCCGGTGAGGCTATCATGAACCATCGTTTTGATGCTTATGAACCATACAAAGGAGAAATTGCCGGTCGTATTGCCGGTTCATTAATTTCTAAAGAAAACGGAACGGCTATTGCCTATTCTATTGATAAATTACAAGACAGAGGTAAATTCTTTGTTGAACCGGGTGAAGCCATTTATACCGGTCAGGTAATAGGTGAGCATACTCGTCCGGACGACTTAGTAGTTAACATTACAGTTGAAAAAAAGTTAACCAATATGCGTGCTTCGGGTTCTGATGATAAGATGCGCATTGCGCCTGCCATTAAATTCTCGTTAGAAGAAGCAATGGAATATATTCAGGAAGATGAGTATGTGGAATTAACGCCACAATCCATTCGTTTACGTAAGATTTATTTAGATGAAAACGAACGTAAACGCAGATCCAATATGGTAAAAGCGATGTAAGCTTTAATAAGCTAAACTTAAAAAGCACGGTTAATGCCGTGCTTTTTTGTTATAAATTATATTCGTAAATTTAAAATTGTTATTAGTTATGGATAGTTCTAAGCAAAATAAAGAAAACGCTAAAGAAATTAATGAGATTTATGCTCAACGTTTTTTTATGATGACTAAGCTTATGAGATTAGACAGGATGCTTAGGAGAGCGGTTATAATTCATCCAACTAAAAAACAAGATTAAATGGATTTGTTGGATGAGGAGATACTAAACCTTTTTAAGGTACTAAATGCGCATAGTGTGGTTTATATTATGGTGGGTGGCTTTGCCACTAACTTGCATGGTTTTTCTAGAACAACAGCCGATTTGGATATTTGGATAAAAGATGAGAGAGCCAATCGTGTAAACTTTAGGAATGCCTTAAAGGAATTTGAATTAGGAGATCATGACTATATAATTAATGGCCCTATAATAACGGGATGGACTACTGTTCAGTTAATTTCAGGCATCGAATTAGATATAATGACAGATATAAAGGGAATTAATAAAGAGGACTATGATTTAATCTACAGTAATTCCCCTGAAGCATTAATTGAGAGCGTAAGTGTCAAATTCTTACACCTAAACCAGTTAATTCAAACAAAAGAAGCGTCTAACAGGCCAAAGGATCAAGTAGATTTACAAGAATTAAGAAAGATAAGAGAAGAAAAAGAACAGAATACGTAATAGTTATCTCCCCAAAACTGTTTCCAATATTTTTTGTTTAATTTTTATAACTTCAAGTCACATTTTCTAATTATGAAATATTTTCCTATAAACAAGCAATTATTTATTGATAACCGCGCTCGTTTTGCCAAGCAATTAAAGCAAGGCGGGTTGGCCATCTTTTATTCTAACGATATACTACCAACCAATGCCGACGGGCATATGGAGTTTGTTCAGAATGCCGATTTGTTTCATCTATCCGGCATAGATCAGGAAGAAAGTATTCTGGTGATTTTTCCGGATGCCAAAAACTCAGATCATAAAGAGATTTTATTTCTAAAAGAAACCAGCGAGCTAATTGCTATTTGGGAAGGACATAAATACACTAAAGTTGAAGCTACTGAAACCAGTGGAATTAGAACAGTTTATTGGTTATCTCAGCTGGATGCTGTTTTAACAGCCTTAGTTAACGAGAGCACATGTGTTTATCTGAACAGTAACGAACACAATCGTGCAGTAGTTGAAACCGAAACACGCGAGGTGCGGATGGCTAAAAAATTTAAGGAACGTTTTCCTTTTCACCAGTTCGAGCGCTCTGCGCCAATAATGCATAACATTAGGGCTATTAAGAATGCATACGAAATAGATTTGATACAAAAAGCCTGTAATATTACCGAGAAAGGATTTAGAAGACTTTTAAATTTTGTTACGCCGGGTGTTTGGGAATATGAAATTGAAGCGGAGTTATTGCATGAGTTTGTAAGGAACAGATCAAAGGGATTTGCTTATGGTCCCATTATTGCATCAGGCGCCAGTGCCTGTGTTTTGCATTATGTAGAAAACAACAAACAGTGCAAAGAAGGCGATTTATTATTACTGGATGTAGCAGCTGAGTATGCTAATTATAAGTCGGATTTAACCCGCTGTATACCGGTTTCCGGTAAATTTTCGCCACGTCAGAAAGAGGTTTACAACGCAGTTCTTCGGGTGATGAAAGCCGCTAAACAAATGCTTGTAGTAGGCAATAATATACCTGAATATCATAAGGCGGTTGGTGAGCTGATGGAAAAAGAATTAGTGGATCTTAAACTTATTTCATTAGAAGACATTAAAAAACAAGATCCAAAATGGCCGGCGTACAAGAAATATTTTATGCACGGTACATCGCATTTCCTGGGTATAGATGTTCATGATGTAGGTGATTTCAACCGTAAGCTGGAAGAAGGTATGGTATTTACTTGCGAACCGGGAATTTATATTAAGGAAGAAGGAATTGGGGTAAGGATTGAAAACAATATCGTAGTTACCGAAAACGGACCACTCGATTTAATGGCTAACATCCCGATAGAAGTTGAAGAGATAGAAAGTATGATGAGCGCTTAGAGAAAGTAGACAATGATTAAGCTTGGTTAAGTCGCGCTTTGTTTATCTTCAGGGTATACCCATCGTTTTTTTATGAATATACATTATGGTTTAGCTTTCACCAACACCTCTGTTTCAAATCGTTTTTTTATAGATTGATTTTTAATAACGATTACTTTCTCCGGGTTTATTCGCCTGGAGAATTTTCCGGTTGTCCATATTCCATCCTTGTTTTCATCTATAACAATACGAAAAGAGTATAGCCCCGGCAGAATATGTTCAATCAGTTTTTCTTTTCCTTCAAAAATGCCTGTATATACAATAGTTCCTTTATCATTTATCAACTCAACCAGTAGGTTCTCGCTAATTAATCTATCCTCTTTCGTTAGCTTAAATGAACCATACGAGGCGGTTTCTGCGCATTTAAATTTCAATTTAATACTGTCGTTGCTTAAGCCTGTAATACCGGTGAAATTTTTTGGCAATAACAACAACGAGTAGTTCTCTTTTTCCTTAGCCTTAAAATTCACCACTTCATATTGGCGATCATTTACTTTTTTTAGTTCGTACCAAATACTATCTTTCTTAGTTTGTATTAAAATCTTTTTGTTTAACTCATCCCTAAGCGGTATATAAGATGAAATAAACAGTGATTTGTTAGGCAAAATTTCACCATTAATAATGCTCGTAAAAAAGAGGTTGAGTTTATTCTCTTCAACCGAACGTTGACCTTTAGGCATCTTATCTGTTTTCTTATACAACTTTAAGTTTACAGTGTCCGTATAATCGATATCACTTATAATAAAAGAAATACTATCGTTAAATACCTCATTATAAAACAGACTTAAGGTGTCTTTTCGATTAGAAAAGTATTGATAAGGCCACGGGGTTTTTAAAGCCGGGTAATTAAGTTTAAAGTTTGGATTTTCAAGCGGCCTATTAAACACAAATTCTATTTTGCCATAGGAGGTATTTGTGCTTTTTTTAATGAATTGTTTGTCGGGTATTTCTTCAAAGATCGAAAGTTGCTCAACATCTCTGTATGCATTGGCAGTATCAGTAATTAATAAAAGCTGACTATTTAAAAAGCCAATCTTATCGCTTGAATTTTCAAATGTATAATTGCTGTTTTTATCCATAAGGGCTATTACAACATAATTACCGGGAGCCATTGCTTCAATTTTATACTCTCCGCTTTTGTTAGTCTTAGAAATATATTTAGGCAAGCCTTTGTAGGCAATGCTGTCGGCTTTGGCATCGTATACCTGTATGTTAACTCCTTCGGCCGGAGTTAAATCGGAAGCGTTTAAAACCGTTCCTTTTATTTTTAAACTATCAATAATGGGTCCGGTTGAAAATATGTAGTTAAAGTTTTCGTGCCGGTTTCCCTCATGTATATCGGTAATTGCATCACCCAAATAAAGTTGATAGGTAGTATTTGGGAGTAGCGTATCGGTAATTCTAATTTTAATTTTTTTTCCGGATGCGACAATTTCCGGTTGATTTTGGGTTGGAGGAGATAGTAATAGAAATTTGTTCAGGTCTTTAAGAGTTATAAATTCGTTAAACTTTAGTTCTATTTCTTTTGCGTTAAAGTTGGTGGAATATTGTGGAGGTTCCGAATTTATTAATTGAGGGGGGGTGTTGTCGGATGGACCGCCTCCTGGGCTGAGCTGCTGGGCACATGATACTAATAGCGAAACCGTTAGTAAGAATAGAAATATTAATAAATGATTTAGTTTATTCATTCCCTAAATTAATTTCATTTAGTATTCTTTCCAGATACAATTTATCGGTGGCATCAAAATCTGCCAGCCGATCACTGTCTATATCTAAAACTCCAATTATCGAATTATTCTGCCAAACCGGAACAACAATTTCTGATTTAGACAAGCTACTGCAGGCAATATGTCCGGGAAATTGATCCACATCGTCAACAATTAGAGTTTCTGCTCTTTCCCAAGAACTGCCACACACCCCTTTTCCTTTAGCAATTCGTGTACAGGCAATACTTCCCTGGAAGGGTCCCAGTATTAATTCATTTCCCTTAACTAAATAAAATCCAATCCAAAAAAAACCAAACGTTTCTTTTAGTGCGGCACATATATTGGCCAAATTGGCTATTCGATCCTTCTCGCCATTTGTTAAAGCATTTAATTGAGGAATTAAATCGAGGTACTTTTCTGCCTTGCTCGCATTTTTCTTATGGGTTAATTGTTCAGCCATGGTACAAATATAATCAGGCAGCAGCAAGTGTGGCCACGTAAAGTTTAATTTCAGGATTTTCAGTTAATATACAATTAATTAAGGCTTCGATGGTGGCTCCGGTAGTAATTACATCGTCTATTATTAAAATGGAGCGGAGCTGTTTTAATTGAGTGGAGTCTTTTATTTTAAATACATTTTGAGCATTTTGATAGCGTATAAATCGATTTTTTCGGGTTTGCGAGGTAGTTTCCTTTTCTTTAGCGATCACCTCCTTTTTTACCGGTATTTTTAAAATGTTCGAGTACCCTTCAGCAATAAACTCTGCCTGATTATAACCCCTGGATCTCCTTTTTTTATAATGCATAGGTACCGGTATAATGCAATCTAGGTGAGGGATTGAGGGTAATGTTAAAAGTTTTTTGGCGGCTAATTCACCTAAAAAGGTCCCCAGCTCGGGTTGGTTGCGGTATTTTAATTGGTGCAATATCTTTTGCACTTTCAACCCCTTTTTGTATTCCAAATAGGGCCAAACCTTTTCTACGGGCACTCTTCCCCAAAATATCCTGGAAAAAGCTTCACTGCTTAGTATTGTGTTATCCAAATAGGGCAAATTGAGTGAACAAGGGCTGCAGATCCATTTTTCATTGTTATAAAGGGCTTTTCGGCAGGCGGCACAAGTCTCCGGAAAAAACAAATAAATAATGTCGCTTAGGTATGACTTTAAAGGAAACAAATCTAATTTTTTATTAACTCTATATATAATTTTAGCATGAAGTCAGCTATTTTATTAAATTCGCCTCAAATATAAAAACCTCATGGAAAACAACGAGTTAAAAGAAAAAAAAGAAGGCGGAAGCAGCAAAATATTCATGATTTTGTCCATTTTACTGGCAGGTGTTTCCGGATTTTTAGGCTATCAGCTTTATAATCAAAAGGAGATTATAAAAACACAAGTGGTAGAGATTGAAAAGAAAAGTTCCGAATATGATTTGGCTAAGTCTGAACTGGCCGAGTTAAAAGGAAAATTTGACTCGCTAACTACTGATAATACTCAACTTCAAAGTCAATTAGATCTTGAAAAAGAAAAAATTGCCGAATTGGAGGAGATGATTGAAAAATATAAAGGCGATGCCGTTGCGCTTAACAAGGCGCGACGAGAACTTCAAACTATTCGTGGTTTAATTAAAAGTTATTTACGCCAAATAGACTCCCTAAACACGGCTAATCAAAACTTACAGGCAGAAAAAGCAACGGTTCAAAAAGACCTTGAAAACGAAAAAGGGGTTACAAAGCAACTGAACGATGAGAAAGTAGCTCTTAATCAAAAAGTAGAATTAGGATCTAAACTTAAAACCTACAATGTGTTTGCCAACGGAGTAAACGAAAAAGGTAAAAAAGAGGTAGTTACCAGTAAATCTAAAAAGGCAGATAAAATTCGTTGCTGCTTTACTTTAGCCGAAAATAGTATTGCAAAAGCTGGTGAGCGAACTGTTTATATGAAAATTACTGCTCCTGATGGACATGTATTTGCTAATGGGTCTGACGATTCTAATATGTTTACTGTAAATGGACAGAAACAGCCCTACAGCGCTAAAAAGACAATTAATTACGATGGTAAATCATCCGAAGTATGCATGATCTTCTCTAAAACTAAAGAGTTTAATGAAGGAAAATATAAGGTAGAGATTTTTGCCGAAGATGTGATGATTGGCGCAACTAATCTGGAATTAAAATAAAATTTAGCTCAATATAACACTAAGGCTGCTTATTGCAGCCTTTTTTATTTATCTTAACTTGTAAAAAATATAGAAAATGAATGTAATTATTAGTGTAGTTGCCGGTGTATTATTATTGGTAATTAGTTTTGTAACCGTACAACAGGGCCATGTAGCCGTGGTTACCGTTTTTGGTAAATACAGAAGAGTTTTATACCCTGGATTAAATTTTAGAATACCATTTATTGAAAAGATATTTAGGAAAGTAAGTATACAAAATCGTTCAGTAGAACTCCAGTTTCAAGCCGTAACTGCAGACCAGGCAAACGTTAGTTTTAGTAGCATGGTATTGTATGCTGTTTTAAATCAGGAGGAGAATACTATAAAAAATGTTGCATTTAAATTTATGGACGAAAAGAGTTTTATGCAGGCATTGGTAAGAACCACAGAGGGTGTGGTAAGGGGATATGTAGCCACTAAAAAACAAAGTGAAATTTTAGCCTTGCGACGCGAAATTGTTGATGAAGTAAAGGCGCAAATGGATCACACATTAGAGGAGTGGGGTTATCATTTAATTGATCTTCAGATTAACGATATTAATTTTGATGAGGAGATTATGAGATCTATGGCTAAGGTGGTAGCCTCAAATAATTTAAAGGCTGCAGCAGAATTTGAAGGTCAGGCCTTGTTGATTACAAAAACTAAAGCCGCCGAAGCCGAAGGTAACGCCATTAAGATAGCCGCCGAAGCCGAAAGAGAGGCTGCCCGGCTTAGGGGTCAGGGGGTTGCTTTGTTTAGAGAAGAAGTTGCTAAAGGAATTACGCAGGCCGCAAAAGAAATGCAGGATGCTAATATTGACATCTCTGTAATATTATTTAGCATGTGGACAGAAGCGATTAAAAATTTCGCGGCCGAGGGTCAAGGAAATGTAATATTCCTGGATGGTTCAAGCGAAGGAATGCAAAGAAATATACAGCAGCTAATGGCAATGAATAATCCGGTAACAAGGAAAGTGGATAAATAATACATTTTAAAAAAAAGAAAATAAGGAAGGGATCCGTTATCCTGAGTTTTTTGTATAATAAACAACGGCAAGAAGAACCGAAGGGATGATAGGGAATAGGAAATAGAGGATGGACTTTGTAATTATGAGTTATAAATGATGAAAGAGGTGCGATTAATTTTCTAAATTTTAAGAACTAATAAACTGTAAATTATGTCGGAATCAAAAGGAAAGAGCCACGAATTAATCATCGGTCTTGTAATTGCTGTTTTTGCAGCAGTAATGGCTATTTGCGATTTAGGTGCAGGAAAATATGGTGATGATGAAATGATTGCAAACCAAAAACAAACGGAAGCCTTTAATTGGTACCAAAGTAAAAGTATTAAACAAACACTGGCAGAAGGTCAACGGGACATGCTTCAGGCTCTTGTTAAAACCAATGCCATTGAAAGTCGTGCAATAGCAGGAGTTGACTCTTTTATTATTGAATTAAATCAAAATGTTAAAAGATATAAAAAAGAGAAAGATGAGATTTTAAGGGGGTCTTTGGCTGTGGGTAAAGAGAATTGGATTCAGGATGTTGAGGGTGAAATGGGAAAAGTAAAAGGTGCAAACGAATGGAAAGCTGAGGCATCTCAATTAGGTGAAGCAGGTGATGTTTTTGACAAAGCAACTCTTTTCCTTCAAATGTGTTTAGTGTTGGGTGCAATTGCTTTGCTAATAGGTTCTGATAAGCTTAAAATACTATTTCTTTATGCTACTATCGTTATTGGGGCCCTGGGGTCTTATTATACCATAATAGCCTACTCTATGGTATAGTCTGTATCTAAAATTAATTCGAAATGCAAATTAAGGTTGTTACTTTTTCCATTTAATAAAATCAGGCAATGAAAGGGTTAGTGTTGGCTGATGTTAGAAAAAATCAATTCTTATTTCATTTTAGAAATCTAAATTTTATATACCGTATTGGTTTTATCTTATTGATTGTTTTTGTTCTTCTTTTTTTAGATAGTGTCATCTCCAATCAAAAAGAGGCTTGGATATCAATCGCTCTTTTTTCACTTCTTTTACTTCAGTTTCATATTACCAGAAAAGATTTTAGATTTATTCAGGTTAATATTAAACCATCTATATTAAACATCCAAATTGAATACCTGGTTTATTCAATTCCCATATTTATTGTGTTGAGTATTAAACTTATGTTTTTTCAGCTAATAGTGTTAATAGGTACTGTCTGCTTTATTGCCATCATTAAATATAATCGAATTACAACGTATTCCTACTATACCTCTTATGTTAAAATACATCCACAAATGTTCGAATGGCGATCAGGATTAAAAAAGGTGTTTTATTTTTTTGCCGTAATATTTATAATATCTCTTCTGCTTACGCCATTCAGGCTGGTAAGCATCTTCATGTTGTGGATTCTTTCTAACTTTATTTCTGGTTTTTTCGCAAGCAATGAATCTATTCAGTTACTATCTGTTTTTGCAATGGATAGCCGTAAATTAATCAGGCATAAGATATTAAGTACGCTTAAATACACCTATTTAGTTTTTGTACCGGTTTTAATCGCCTATATTTTTTTTAATCCGGCCGATATCTGGTTTGTGATTTTGTTTCTATTTAATATAACTATCTATCTCATTTTTGTGATTGTATTTAAATACGCAATTTACGACCCCGGTAAAGACTTTTCGGGTAATCAACTTATTCTCGGTATCTCACAACTTTCGGTTGTTATACCTTTTTTGTTGCCATTACCGGCAATTCTTGCTCTTCGATTCTATAAAAAAGCAGTTCTTAATCTAAACCAATATCTATGATACAGCTAAATGCCCTTACTAAGAGTTTTGCTGAGAAGCAGATTTTCACTAATCTTACTTTTTCTTTTCATGCCCAAAAATGTCATGGTATTATTGGATTAAATGGGGCCGGAAAGACCACTCTTTTTAATTTAATCTCCTCATACTTAAAACCAGAACAGGGAACGGTTACTTTTAATGATTTGCCAATACTTAAGAACGATGTATTATATCTGGAAACCAATAATTATTTTTACCCTTACTTAACGGGAATGGAGTTTCTGGACATCTTTCCAAATACAAACGCTTACTTTAAATTAGAAGAATTAAATTCAATTTTTCAATTACCCTTAAATCAATTAGTGGAGGAGTATTCTACGGGAATGAAAAAAAAGCTGGCCTTGTTAGCAATCTTAAAACAGGATAGCCCGGTTTATATTTTTGATGAACCATTTAATGGTTTAGACTTAGAATCTAATCATATTCTGGAACTGATTATAAGAAATTTAATAGTTAAGAAAAAGACTATTTTTATTTCATCTCACATTTTAGATCCTCTTAAAAACTTATGCAATGAGTATCATTATTTGGAAAATGGCGAGTTTATTAAATCATATAATGAAGATGAATACACTTTGTTGGAGGATTTTATTAAAAGTAATATCAATACCCGCTTTCGCGATATAGTGGAAAAATCGGTTTAGACAATACGTAGATTATTTTAACACAGTAAATATTAAAACTAATCTTTTATAAATTATTTAAACAAACTAAACGCTCCTGTAAATTTCACAATTTCTCCATCAAACTTCTCAATGGTAATTATGTAATAATAAACACCAATTGAGGCTTCTTGTCCACCCATCGTGTAGCCATCCCAATAAACATTCTCTCCTGCTTGTTCATACATCATTAAGCCCCATCTATCGTATATTTCTGTATATACTAGTTTTCCATTCCTAATCTTGATATATAGGATATCGTTTTCGTTATCTCCGTTTGGTGTAAACACATTAGGAAGACTCACCTCAAATTTAGGCTCTACTATAATTTCAATTTTTATTGAATCAATACAGCCATTTATATTAGTAGTATATATGGTCGGATAATAGGTTCCACCATTTTCATAGACATGAACAGGATTTGAGACAGAACTATTTGCGGTCCCATCATTAAAATTCCAATAATAACTTGTAAATGAACTACTGTTTGTAAGATTAAACTGAACGGGTAAAGGATCATTCCCTGATGTTGGC
>JBIICS010000046.1:0-19173 GCA_044238735.1 Bacteroidia bacterium | reverse complement strand
AAAGCTAATATGGCTTTATTGTAGTCTTTAGAATCTAGATAAGTTGCTCCATCTGCTAATGCTTTTTGGTAATTATTGTTTTTTGATTCTTCGTCTTTAATTTTAGAATTAACGTTTGCTAGTTTTACTTTTACTTCTTCAGAAGTTGGATTATAACTTAATGCAGTTTCAAAATATTTTTTTGCATCTGAATACTTTTCTTGTTTCAATGAATTTTCACCATTTTCAAGCGCAATGTCATACTGGTTCTTAGTATTTAAGTAAATTAAATTGCTTAATTTTTCTGTCCTCTGTTGGCTTTGATTATAATAGTATTTGCTGTTTTCCGGCGTTAAATTGTTTTTAGCTTTTTTTACTTTTCTATAAACATTTGCAATATCTAAACTCCAAACTAAGGCTGCACCTCCGGCAAAAACATATGAATAATTGCTGGCTTTAATTGCTGAATTATATAGCGAATTGCTCTCGGTAATATTATACGAATTTTTATAACTATTATAATTTGTAAAAGATTTTGTATTGTACAAAACGGAGCCAGTAATTAAACCATAGCCAATTATACCATAAGTAAAATAATGTTTACCATTTCCAATTTTATAATCGCCCCAACCGGGGAAAACTACCGATTTAATTATATGCTTTGTGGTTGAAATATTGGGCTTTCTTGCTAATAAAATCTTAAAACTTATTTTATTGTCAAACACATAGCCATCAGCTCTTTGTTTCCAATTTATTATTAAATTTTTATCAGGGTGAACATTCTTTAAATCACCATCTATTGTTTTAATATTTAATTTTTGTGAACCCGCTTCACCAGCTTTATATGCCTCAATAAAAACATCATAAAAATCAGTAGCGTTACCGTTTATTATCTCAAAATTAATTTTAATTACGTCGTTGCTTGCATCGTATAATGCATTAATATTATTGGGTATACCGTTGTTTATTTGTGCGTTTGCTTTACCAAATGCAAGACAAAGTATAAATATGATAATGCAGTGTTTCATTAGTTAACTATCTTTTTTACTTTGCCGTATTTAATTTTATTACCTGTAACTGCGTATGCTCTGTAATAATAGGTTGTACCAAGTTGCATATTATTTAATGAAGTAAAGAAAGCTCCAGTTGTTGTGGCATTTCCGATACTTATTTTATTATTGTTAATGTTTGGATTTGAAGTTGTGGTTGAATAACAATGGCCGTATTCGCTAATGGGGTTTATGCCTAAACTTATTAAAGTGCCTTGCAAAGTTGCATTTAATGCACTAGGTAAAGTAAAAGTATCTGTACTTACCATTAAATCGGGTATTACTATATTTGATTCATTACCGTATAAAACGGTGTTATCGGATAATTTAACATAACTTTTTAAATAGTATGTAATATCTAATGGTACATTGTTTATGTTGCTAGTAAAAGTTATATCGGAATTTAAAATGCCAAAGCTATTTTTATTATTAGAAATGTTTGGATTTGGACTTGTTGACCAACAATGACCATATTCCAAAGCCGTTAAAGATGCTAAGCCTTTAATTTCTCCTTCTATTGATACGCTACTATTGCCTGTAATGGAAGGATTTGTTGTTGTTATACTTATGCTATTAAAATCATTTGTTTTAAATGATTTTATTTCTCCATAAATGGTGTCCGAATTGGTAATAGCAAAAGCAGTGTAGTAATAAATTTTATCTGCTGATAAGTTTGCAATAGCAGAATTGTAAGATTTTTGTTCTAATGTTTCTCCAAAACTATATACGGTATCTTTTAATGAAGGTTTATTTGTAACACTTATGCAATGTCCATAATTAATGAGGCCATTTTCGGGAACATCAATAATAGTTCCTTTTAATGTAATGTAACCTTGGTTAAAATTGTAATCGTTAGTTTGAATTTTAGCAATACGAGTTAATTTTTTATTGCAAGCAAAAAGCATTGATAAACCAACGAGCAAAAAATATGTAGTTAATCTATTAAACATTACTTTTTACTTCTTTTGGTCTTTTTAACCGGATTTTGATGCGTATTAAAAATGGCCAATACAATAATCTCCTTCTCGCTAATTTCGTAATTAATTACGAAAGGAAATTTTTTAACAACCGATTCTCTAATATGATTAAACTTAACGGGAAATAACATCGGATTATCTTTAATAGTTAATAATAACTCCGAAATCTCTTTCTCAAATTTTAAACCTAGCCCAATTGTTTTACTTTCGTAATATAATGCTGCTGATTCAAAATCGGCGTAGGCTTCTTTGGTTAATATTAATTTAAGTTTTGCCATTATTTTGAAAGTTTGCCTTGTATCTTCTTTCTTGCTTCGCTTAAACTAATTCCTTCTGATTTACCTTGCTTATACAAGGCCGATCTCTTTAACACTTCTCTTTGTTGCTCCTCGCTTAATAAGCTAGTATTAGTGTTTCTGTATACCTCAAGTAATTTATAAACTACCTCAAGTATATTGTTATCTGCTTCATCTAAGTATTGATGAACTTTTTTGCGGATGTTAGTTTGTGCCATGTTTTAAATTTTTTTTTATTATTCTAATTTATTTATCTACGTCTAATGATAATGTCTTTTGCAAATCAAGCCAGAAATCTTTTATACTTTTAGCATAATCTAATAAATCCGACTTGTTTAAATTTAAATTATTATGGTTATTTATATATGTAATGTGATTGTCACCATTGATAAATAGGTCTGGTCTAATTTCTTGGAATTCTTTTTTTGAACGACCATCTCCATGTTTTAGTAGATTACATAATAAGTTTAGTTCAATTAGTTTAGAGAAATTATTTTCGAAGTCTCTTAATTCTAGATTTGTTTCACCGAGTGTTTTATTTAATTTTTTAAATATTTCAGAATAAATACTTTTAATTGAACCCTTTAGTGTAGTGTTTTTTTCGCTTGTTTTATAAGAGCAGTTCAACTCCTCTAAAAAATTATAAAACTCAACACTTGTCTGTTCAAAATGATGGTACAAGACAATAATTGCTGAAGAAATAATTAAATGATTTAAGTCATTAACTCTTTCTTTTGCAATAGCAACACCTGCATATGTTTTATTTTTTGAACCGACATCATTATTATTGTTGTGTTCAATGGTTTTGTTAATTGAAATAACGTATTCGTTAATTAATTCAAAATTATATTCAATAAAACTAATTGCCTGAATGACTTGTTCGTTCTTACTCATTACATTCATTTTCTATTAATTGGCGCAATGCATATATTTTGATGGAAAAGTTTCCAGTTTTAAAACATCAAATCCGTTATTTGACCAATATATTTTATAAATATTCCCATTGTATTTAAATGACCAAAAACTTCCAGTATTGTTTGGGTGGTTTGAATTTTGAAAAGATAGTGTTGCCCCTGTGTTAATTTCTAAAGCGATGTTAGTAGGATTAGAAAAAATATATATGCAATCATTTGAACTTAAAAAATCTGACATATTATTGCCTTCATATATTATTTCATCATTTAAGTTTTTGATATTGGTGCTTGAAATAAACAACAAATCGTTTTCATTTTCTAGTGGATAATATTCAGTCATATTGTTTTTAATTATTAAAAAAGTTTGACTTGAAAAATCAAATCCTATTATATTATCATCAAAATTATTTCTAAAAATTAATGTGTCATTAATCAATGAAAATCGAGTATTATCTACTTGTAAATTGTTATTATTATAATTATAATAACTTATATTTTGAGTTTGAGGATTAAATAAACTTAAGTATGGTGAGTGATTTGTGTTATTAGAACCTACAAAAACTATTTTATCACCGATATTAGTTGAAAAAGTGTAGTAAATCTCAAAAGGATAATCGGAAATTCTTGACCAAATCTTTGAGCTAACATCAAACATGTCTACTATTTTTCTACTTGAACTAGTTGATCCTCCCCCTATTAAGAAAATATTACTACCGTCTGTACATAATGAGGCGCCAGATAAACCACCTCCATCTCTAAATGTATGATTTGAATTGTAAATACTATATGCTCCTGTAGTTAAATCAATCTCAAACAATTTAAAAGTTATAGGGCTAATATTTGTAGTTTGAACTAAATTGTACAATTTGCCATTTAAGACACAATAATGAGAATTACTGGAATACATTAAGCCAGTACTTATAGTATCAAATAAAACGTTCCAATTAGGTTTTTTAGGAAGGAGTTTTTCGCCTGAATAATAATATCCTGCTGGTGGATTTTTATCAAATGAATAAATACAAGTGCCACTTGGTACTATTGCATTTGTTGGAGTTGGTATTTTAATGGCACCGCCACCATTCGATATCTTTATTGAATCACCTGTTACGGTTATAGTTTGTAATTCATTCGTTGGATCATGGTCTGCATCAGGAGGGATTATAACATAATTGCCTTGACTCAAATATAAAGTATCACCACTTTTATTTAAATACTGTAATTCGTTAGTTGGATCAGCATCTAAATCAACAGCACCAGTTATAGTTATACTGTTTCCACCGCTAATCTGTAATTGGTTGCCAGATATGCTTAATTGTTGATTATCGGTGTTGTCTTTAAATGGGAGCATATTTACAAAACCACCATTGCTTAAGTATAAGGTGTCGTTTATTAAAGATAATGCTTGTATTTCGTTTGTAGGATTAGCATCACTATCAGGTGGTAATACTATTGTATTGCCATTGCTAATAGATAAAATGTTTGAGTTTAAACTTAGTACCTGGTTGTCGGGTATAACAACTGAATTGCTATTTGAAATTGAAACAGTGTGGTCATTTATTGATAGTGTTTGAATTTCATTAGTGTTATCTCCATCATTATCATCGGGTAGTTGAATATTATTGCCACCTGATATGCTTAAATTTCTTCCATTTAAGTTTAAGGTCTGTATCTCATTAGTAGCGCTTGTATCTAAATCGTTTTTACTTGCTCCACTTTTTGCGGCATATAATGCATAGGGCACACTCATTAATTGGCTAGTTCCCATAAATTGGTAATTACTACCGCCAGTTAAATCTACTTCTGTTTTGATAAAATAAATATCGGCACCCCAATTAATAGTTGCAAAATTGCCACTGATTAAATTGCCTTGTCCAATATTAATTGCAACAACACCAAAGTCGTTTGTAGCTATATTTTGAGTTTCGGTATATACACTTGCGCCGCTAGTGCTACTTTGCAAAATAGAAGTACGTATGCTGACGATTTTATTAACTAATACATTGCCATTATTGTCGCGCACTACGGCCTGATATTTAAAAGACTGTGGACTTTGAGCAAAACTTGCGATACTAATTAATAGAGCTATAAAAACTATAAAATATTTCATTAGTTTATCTTTTGAATTTTATATGATTTAAAGTAATTGTTGTTTATACAGTTAATATTTATAAAATAACTAGCATTTTCATATTCAGATAATTTTATTTCTGTTATAAGATTTGGTTTGAAATCAAACTTTTTAATTAATCTCCCGGCAACATCAGTAATTGAGATTGTGTAAACTTTGCTTTCATCAATATCTTTCACCTTAATTTTTAAAACTTCACTTGCAGGATTAGGAAAAACTTCGCAAGAAACGTTTTCTATTTTGTTTTCCTTTAGACCAACAATGTTATAGTTACTTTGTTGGAAGCCTTGTGTTAAATATGAATTGGTGTCTTTGTAGGTTTCAACAATCGGTTCAGCAATTGTAAATTGGAGAGAGCCATTAATTTGTTTATGATAACCACCACCAGTACTTACCACTTCTTGCGTAATAGATTGGGCTTTTAGGCTGCAAATTGTAGATGCTAAAAGTAATATTTGTAAAAATATTTTCATTAAAATAAAAGTACGGAAACTTAATCAATTAAAAAAAGATTATAAACATCATTTGCCTTGCTGCCGGCAGGCGCTCTTTTTGGGGCGTAGCCCACGCGCATAAAATCGCAGCTCTGCTGCACCTTATTTTGTAGGGTAGGGCAAAAGCTCTTTTGCATTTGTAATTTAGGTTGGTTTGTGCGTTAGCTAAAAATGCAAATGTGCTTTTTCAGAATAGGAAACACGGCTTTGCCGAAAAGAGGGGAGGAAAAAAACTAAATTTTATTTATTAGTCCAAACGATAATTCGAAGGATTCAAAATGCAGTTGTCTTAATTTTAAAGTCATATTGAAAGACGAATTTCTATTTCACGGTATTCTTTCCGCCTTGCTGGTAACGGTTTGCAGCTACCCGATGTTGGCATTAAGTAAGTCCAACTTGTCTGTACCCACAAACGGTATTAAGTAAAGATAAGGTTTTTTGTGGTTTGAAACAAAAACGCCGAAGGCAACAGTTAAAAAAACAAACCACAACTTGTACAAACGTGCCAATATTGGGTAGGTGCTGTTACCAGCTGGGCGTTTTTGTAAGTTTTATTTATTTTTTCCATTCTGCAAGTCACGCCATGCAAGTCGGACAACGATTATTGAAAGTACTACGCATAAAATTTAGTTTTTTTAGAAGGGATAGCCAAAACGGTTTTGAAAAAACCGAACTATACGTGCAGGGCAATTACAAACGTATTTGCTTTAACTAAATTACATACCGTTGAAAACAAAAAGCAAATGTGTTTGTAATTGCCGTTGGTCTTTTTGTACAGTATGCTATTTACGTTTCCCAAGTGCCCGCTAGAATAGTCTTGTCCGTGCAGGTCAGTGTACAGTTAGAAAGTCCGTTATGCCAAGTTGTCCTTGCTGTAATTCAAGTCAACGATTGCAAGTCTAGCCGAGTCGAACGGCTATACTTGTCTGCCGTAGTTTGTGCATAAAGGACAGTTCGTTAGTATAAAGTAGCCAAAGGCTTATTCTACTCCGCCATAGGTTTGTTCTACTGCGCCACTCGAATTGTCTACCGAGCCAAAGGAATGTTCCAAGTCGCCATTGGCATTGTCTACCGAGCCAAACGAATATTCTACACCGCCAAAGGAATGTTCCAACTTGCCAAGGCAATGTTCCACTACGCCAAAGGAATTCTGAACTGCGCCACTCGAATAATCTAAAGTGGACTAGGCTTGTTCCAAAATGTCAAAGAGCGTGTAAAAAGAAACCCCGAAATGTTTTAAGTTTCGGGGCTCTTGTGTTTAAAGTTTACGGCTTTTGAATTCGATGCCACTTATTTGTCGGTATTCGGGGCTTTTAGCTCCGAATAAACTCTTTACATAAGCTTTAACATCGTTTGTTATTGCAACTAAACCAGTATCAGGGTCGTAAAGGATTTTGTTACGTGCAATACGTGCGTTACTTAACGGAGTAGTAGCCGAAATAACTGCTGTGTTTAATGTCTTAAGATTACTTAAGAAAGTGTTTAATGCAGTGGTTTTTAAATCGGCTTCGTTTGGTGTGAAGGTTGTGAACGATGTAACCTGTTGAATTAACAAAGTGAAAGTTTCTAATCGTTTATCGTAACTGCGTTGCGATATTGATATTTGTTTACTTTCCTCGTCAGTTGGTTCGGTTCCTGCATCACCTTCGGGGATTGCTTTTGCAGCGGTTACTTTTCCTAATTCTGCCCCTGCTTTAAATCGCTTTGCTTTTAATTTACGGTAGATGCTTTCTACTGCTTCTACTTCTTGTTTAGGTAAATCAATTGCTTTTACCGCATTTAAAATACGTGTTGCCAATTTATCCAATTTAGCATACTCGATTTCTCGAAGTGCTACCGAATTGGTATAAGCAGGTAACTTTTGGTTTACCAAAAGCAAAGATGCTTGTGCATTGGTTAATAATGTATTTAAGGCGGTGATTTTTGATGATGCTCTGCTTGGGTTGTATATGGTTCCGTAACCTGTGCAGTATGCAATTAGGTCTTCAAAGTTTGCTACATTCTTTGCATGACCGGTTTCTGAATTTGAGCTCATTTTTTCTAAGTTTTAAACGTTACTTTTTTCTTTTTAAGTTTTCGGTTCTGCTTTCGATTACTGTCCTTGCTTAGGGGTAGAGAAAGAGAGCCGATAAGAGAAAGAGTTTGGAGAGTAACCGCTAGCGGTTAGGTGCGGTTTAATTTAGAAATATTATCATGCGTTACACTTTTAATAATCCTTAAACTAAAAAGTATACCAAATATTGTGTGGAGAATATTAAAAAATGCAAAAGAAATGGCTAAACCAAAATTCTTAGAAAAAGAATTTGTTATTTATTTATCAGTTCTTTAAACTGAATAAATATGCGAGCTAAAACCGTTTTGTTATCGGTAATAATATCCGCTTGTGCCTGCATTTCGGGCTTGTAGGCAATGGTTTTATTGTATGAAGTTACCATTCCTTTGGTTAATGAAACTTCAATGTTGTAATTTCCTTTTTGGGGTACTAACGATATGTTTTCTACAATACCGTTTAACATACCGTGTTCATTAAAAGGATAATCTACTAGTTTTATATTAACTGATTGACCTTTTTTTACTTTACCCGAATTATTTGCAGGTAAAACAATACGAGCAATTATTTTTTCTTTTAGTTCAGGAATTAATGTAAACATTTCGTCCCCTAGTTTTAAGGTTTGGTTTACATTCCAATAATTGATATACGAAACCTTACCTTCAATAGGAGCAATAATTAAATATTTCTGCTTCCATTCGGTTAATGCGGTTTGTAAAGACTGAATGCTTTGTTTTAACTCCTGCTTTAGTTTGTTTTTTTGCTCATACTGTTGAATTTGTAGTTCCAGTATGGTTTTTTCAATGTTGTTTATATTTATACGTGTGTTTGAAAGTGCAATTTTTTGATTCTCAAAATTCTTTTGTGCTGTAAAATATAATTTCTTCTTATCCTCAAATTCTTTTGCTGAGATAACTTTATTACTATACAATACCTCATCCCGTAAAAAGTCTTTTTCGAACAATTTAAATTCCTGTGCAGATATGTTTATTTGTTCCTGATACTTTACTAATAAATTTTTGTGCTCAACTAAATCTCGATTTAAAATAGAAATCTCTTTATCCTGCAAGTTAGTTTCAATAAATAGGTTAAAGTCCTTTACACTTTTTACAAATTGTAAATAAGCCGGTGTAACTTCACCAATGTTAATATTGTTTATTAATTGCTCGCTGTAACTATTGGTATCATTAGTGATTATTTGATTTGAAGCAATGTTACACAATGAATCAACCAATAAAACATCGGTATAATTTGCTGAATTTTCAAAAACACATAATACTTGATTTTTCTTAATCAATTGGCCATTCTTTATAGGAAGTTGAACAATCTTTCCTCCTGTTTTGGAAATTAATGTAATAATTGGGTTTTGACTGGTTAAAGTAGCGTTACCTGTTAAAGTATCAGGATATCTAATTAAACTAGCCAACACTAAAAAGATTATAATCAATAAAAACACAATACTAATACCCCAACGGATTATCCATTTAGGAGGAGCAGAAAGTATTTCATTAACTGCTTCGGTTCTGATTGATATTTCTTTTTCTTCTTCCAAAATTAATTCCCCAATTCTAATTGATTCTTTACTAGTTCGTAATAAGTTCCACGTTTTTGAGTTAGCTCGATGTGATTTCCGGTTTCAATTATTTTACCTTTTTCTAATACTATTATTTGGTCGGCATTTTTAACGGTGCTTAAACGGTGGGCTATTATAACTACGGTTTTATCTTTATAAAACTCGTTTAAGTTGTTCATTATAATTTTTTCGTTGTTGGCATCTAGTGCACTTGTTGCCTCATCAAAGAAAAGAATTTCAGGATTTTTATAAACGGCACGAGCTATTAATATTCGTTGTTTTTGTCCGGTACTTATTCCGTTACCTTCCATGCCTATTTTAGTATTATAGCATAGAGGCAGCTCTTCAATAAATTCCCTAATATTAGCAACTGTTACAGCGTACTTTAAACGTTGTTTATCAATATTATCAGCTCCTACGGCAATGTTTTTTGCTATACTATCATTAAATATAAAGCCTTCTTGCATTACACTACCGCATAAGTTGCGCCATGCCTTTGGTGAAACGTTTTTTAATTTATTTATTCCAATTGTAATTTCGCCATTTTGGGGCTCGTAGAACTTTAATAATAATTTCATTAAAGTGGTTTTACCACTTCCACTACTGCCAACAATTGCGGTAACCTTTTTTGCAGGGATGGTAAAACTTAACTGGTCTAAAATATTATCTTTTTGTAGTTCGTCGTATTTAAAGTTGACGTCTTTAAATTTTATATCTTCTTTGTGTTCTATCTCTGTTTCGTTTTCGTTATTTACAGGTTCTTCATCTTTTCGGTTATGTATTTCGCTTAAACGCTGCAAACTTAGTTTAGCATCTTGCCAATGTTGAACAAAGCCTACCAACTCTATTACAGGGGTGTTTAGTTGACCAATAATATAACTAATGGATAACATAATACCTAGTGTTATTTGCCCATCTAAAACCAGTTTGGCAGCTAAAAAGGTAATTAATATGTTTTTTAGTTCGTTTATTAATGATGAACCGGAGTTTTGCCATTGTGATAAAGAAAGACTTTGTAAGCTTGTTTTAAATAATTTTACCTGTATGTTCTCCCATTGCCAACGCATTTGGCGTTCGGCATTGTGGAGTTTAATTTCTTGCATACCTGTAACCAGTTCCATTACTTTGCTTTGGTTTTGGCTGCTTTGGTTAAAGCGTTTAAAATCTAAATCGGCTCTACGTTTAAGGAAAAATGTAATCCAGAAAAAATATAAAACACTTCCAATAATAAAAACCAAAAATATTTTAACGTTATACCATGCTAAAACCCCGCTAAACAAAAACAAATTAAACATACTAAAGAGTGTGTTTAAGGTTGCTCCGGTTAAAAACTGCTCAATACGGTAATGGTCGCCAATGCGTTGCATTATGTCGCCTGTCATTTTTACATCAAAATAGGCAATGGGTAAGCGCATCAGTTTAATAAAGAAATCGGATACTAAAGAAATGTTTATCCTGCTGCTGATGTGCATTAATATCCAGCCTCTAATTATATCAATACTGGTACGGCCAAAAAACACCATTAACTGACCAATTAAAACCAAATAGATAAATTTTACATCGTGGTTTTGTACGCCAATATCTACAATGCTTTGGGTTAAAAAAGGAAATATAAATTGCAACAAACTACCTGCAATTAGTGCAATAGCTAACTGCACAACCAGTTTTTTATACTTAAATAAATAATTATACAAGTACTTAAAACTGCTACGGTCGGTTTCTTCGTTATCTTCTTTATTATAAAACTCTACTGTAGGTTCCAATAACAATAAAACTCCTTCTTCGGTTTTTGTACCATCTGTTTCGTTAGCATCGCTTACCCAACTTTTTAAAAACTCTTGTTTGGTATAGGTAATTAATCCATGTGCAGGGTCGGCAACATAAACCTTATTTTTCTTTATTTTATAAATTACTACAAAATGGTTTTGGTTCCAATGAGCTATGCAAGGTAGCGGAGCTTCTTTTTCTACTTTATCAAAATCTACTTTAACCGCTAATGTATGAAAACCAATGTTTTCTGCTGCTTCGCTTAAACCCATTAAACTTGCGCCTTCCCTTGTTGTAAAGCTTGCAGTGCGAAGCTCGGGCAAAGTGTAACTTTTACCGTAATGTTTTGCAATCATGCGAAGGCAGGTTGCTCCACAGTCCATTGCATCGGGTTGCTGGTAGAAAGGAAACTTAAACATTCTTTTTAACTAAATCTTCCATACCATAATATTTTATGGCTTTCTGTTTAAGTGGATTAGTACTCCATTCGCTCCATTCTCCGGTGTAGGGGTCGTATCCACATTTTAAGGGTTTACTGTAAATGTCTTCGGGGTCTTCCAAATAAGCACGGCAATCCGTACAAGCGTACCTTAACTCGCAGTCTTTACATACTTTTACATTATCTTTTTTTATGTTCCATAACTTTTTAAATGAATGTTTAGTAATTGTACTAAGTATATTATCATTTAATATATTTCCAAAAGATTTTACCATGCTTGGACAATTTTTTAAGTCTCCATCTGAATTAATGCTAATTTTTGAATTCAAACAAGAATTTTTTTTAAGCCCTTCTGTATATGTTCTAACGTTTACTGAAAAAAATCTGTCAGATATCTCTCCACATGAAATATTTCCATGAAATACTTTTGTAGAGTATAAAATTCTTGTTTGTCCATCGTGTAAATACTTTTCTATTGAATTAATTGATCCAAAACAAACTATAGATTTTATTCTTAAAAACTTATTGCACAGTCTCTCAAGTTCCTCTAACGCAAAAGTAGATTTATTGAGTATAATCAAGTTTAATTCTAATATGTTTTTCAGATGAAACTCGTGAAGTAATTTTTCAATTTGAGAAATACTTTTTAGGTTCTGAATCCTAAATTCTAAATATGGTATTTCAGCATTTACAATTTCATTTATGATTCTCCCTAATATTTCTTCTTTATTAAAATCAACATCAATAATTGCGTTGCTTACTTTATAATAAGAATGAAATTGACTATCTAAATTTACAAAAGACTCCCATTCTTCTATTGATTGAAGGTACTGTGCGTAATGGTTTTCAATAAGCCAATCTATGAACTTAAGTATTTCTTTGCTCTCTTCAGACGTATATTCTTTCAATACCAAACTAATATCTACTCTATTCATTAGCTTTTCAATGACCAAACCATAGTCCAATGGTATTTTTAATAAATTTTCAAATTGCAGGTCATAAATTGCAAAATTAAATTTACCCCTTACTAAAACACAGTTTGAAAACAATTTAAATAACATCAAGTCTAATATGATAATTTAGATATGGGCTTATAAAATTTATTTACCCAAATATGGTTTGATAAATGTTTCTGAATAGATATAACTTTGGCAGCAGGTAGTCTTTCCTTTTCTTTATCCAACGATATTGTATTTGCTAGCAAATACGGCATTGAATTTCTATTTTGAGAATCATTCATAATATTTCCTTAGCAATTTGTCTTTCAATATAATAATTACATGGCTCAGAAACCATTCCAAACTGACCTATGGGGTTGACTTCTAGGAAATAAATATTCCCTGAAGTGCATTTGACTAAATCAACCGAACAAGTAGAAAGTTTTAATAACTTAGACAGTTTAAATAATTTACTAACTATTTCGTTTGGAAGTTTAAACGGGACATATCTTATTTTTTTTGAAGTATCGTAATTCCTAAAATCATCTTTGGTATTTTCATCAGCCTGACTTAATATTGCCATTGAATAAATTCTTTTCTTAATGATAAAACTACGGATTTCAAATTGTTTTATTAACCTTTCTTGAAAAAGGCTAGGAAAAAAAAATTCTGGTATGATATTCAAATCCACCTTTTTTGTTCTAAATTGAGTAACGCTTTTTTTTTCGGTGTTTACCTCTGTAATGATTTCACCAATTGTTTTTGAGATCTTATTTGTGCTTGGAACAAAGTTTCTCAATTGTTCTGCTCCGTTTGTAATAATAGTTTGTGGCACATTTAGACCTATTTGGATTGCAATGTCTAGAACCATTAATTTATTTATATTCCTTAAAGAGAAGTCTCCAATTAGTAATTTCTCTTTGTTAAATAAGTAAAATAAATAGTCATTGGTTATTTCCCATTCTTTTTTATAATGTGCATTTAGAGTTTTAGAATTATTATTTTCATCAAAATAGTCGTCATTGATTCTAAAATACCCACGACGATACCAAACTTTTGATATTTTGGATAAATTAATTTCTGATGAATATTTAGTAGAAATTAACAACCCATCATTAGAAATATCAATTAAGATATTTTCCACAAATGAATTCTCGTTTATTATGTGGTATTTTTTATTAAAAAAATCTAACCATCTAAGTATTTCTATTGAAGTGTCATCTTCTTCACTAGTAACTATTAAGATTATATTTTCATTCATACTCAACTAAATCCTGTATAAAGGCTTCAAAATCTGATTTATTTGAAAAATGAAGTACTTCTGCTGCAAAAGGTGCAAAAGCGAAGGTGTCATTTCGATTTACTTGATAATATTCCTTTTTTAAATGATTTGAAATTGAATCTAAACCAACTTCACTTCTCGAAAAGTTTATTTCATTTAAAACCTCCTCGGTTGCTTTCTGTACGTAGAATTTACCGTTTTGTGATTTATTATGTAATGATTCTGAGACATTCCTCTTGCTAAAATCATTCTCGGACTCCGGAGAATAGAAAACTTTTGTTAGGTTTATCCCAGCCCCATATTGGTCTTTACCTGCCAATTTACTATATAAAAATGTTCCTATCTTATTGTTAATTTTTCCATTTAAAATTGCATCAAATACAAATTTTTTTAAATCTACAGATCTACCTTTACTACCTATACTTTGATGGATGATTAAGGTAACTAATGGTTCGTTATTAAGAAATTGCTCACTAATTCCTAATTCGTTCTCATCAGGAAAGCCATATTTTGTAAAATAATTAAATAACCATCTGCCTGATAAACTGTCGGTATAAATAATATTACGACGATATTTAGTATATCCATCGTCTTTTAAGCGGTAAAACTGATCTAGTCGATACAGTGAATCTATACTATGTCTCAATTTATTTGAATGATTATTTTTTTTTGAGACTGCTATCAGTTTAGTTCCACGCTCTGAAAGTAAATTCTTTTCAATATTTGGAATTGTGTATAGCTCTGAAAGAGGATATCCTCTTTTTAATAATAAATCAATTGAAAAATAGAGCGTATTTTCATTCTTGCCAAATTTCAAATAATTCAACAAATCAACATTAAAAGACTTATTATTTTTTAGTATAGCATTAGTGTACAAAGAATCTGCCATACTAAAATTTTCTTCAACTAAATAATTCTCTCCTTTATTAATATTAAAATAATATTTCTTTAATTCCTCATTAATTTGAGAAAATAAACTGCAATGAAAACTGCAAAATAATATAAAAAATAATTTTTTCATAGTTTAAAGAGGAGGATAAGACTTTTGTTCTTATCCTCCTATTATTATTTACAGAATATCAGCATCTTTTACGCCATAGTATTCCCAATAGGTACATCCATCGTAATAATCACTTGTGTATTTAACAGAACCTGATGAACAGGTTGCTGAAGGTTTAGTACCTCCCGCTGTCGTGGTAGCCCCTTTGGCAACACCACCCTTAATTTCAGATGATCCATCAATTGTGATTGCACTTTTTAAAAAACTTTCAAAAGAAGTAATTTTCATTTTTTTTAATGTTTAATTTATTATTGCCTACTCTTAAGATTTTCAGCTTACTCTTACCTTAACGCAGTTTCACGGATAATAAGTTTCCCTTTACTACAGCCGATTGTAAAAAGAACACCTAATTAATCGGCGATAAATATATGGATGGGTTGGATATATTTCCAAATTTTCACGATGAAATTTTCATGATCAATCTCATGTTCTGTTTTTTTTGGATTTTTATTGTTGTGGATAACATCGCTTTGTGACGCATACTGTTTTGACATGATTAAAGAGGTTTATCGATGAAATTTTTTTGAATACAGTGTTTTAATTCAATAGCGGCAAAGCCGCACCGTAAAGCGCGCTTTTTGGGGCGGAGCCCACGCGCATAAATATGCAGCTCTGCTGCACCTTTTAATGAGGGTGGGGCAAAAGCTCTTTTGTACTTGTAATTTAGGTTGGTTTGTGCGATAGCTACAAATGCAAATGTGCTTTTGCAGAATAGGAAACACGGCTTTGCCGAAAAGAGGGAAGGAAAAAAACTAAATTTTATTTTCTAGTCCAAACGATAATTCGAAGGATTCAAAATGCAGTTGTCTTAATTGAATGTCAAGTTGAAAGTTGAATTTCAGTTTCACGGGTTTCTTGTCCGCCTTGCTGGTAACGGTTTGCGGCTTTGCCTTGTGGGGTATAGAAACCACTCACTTTTCTGCCGCCACAAACATTTATTAAATGTACAAACTTTAATTGTTGTTTGCAACTAACACGCCGAAGGCAACCGATAAAAAAGCAAACAACAGCTTGTAGGACTTACCCCATAAGGCAAAACCGCTGTTATGTGCCGGCGGGCAATTCACGTGTGAATCTGACGAATTATTTTTGGTCACCGCTTTCCAGTCACGCCGATACACATATTTTATTTAACCTTCTTTGTCTGGATAATTAATTTGGCAATATAGTCTGCAAGTCAAGGTGTCAATGTAATAAGTCCAGCCTGTGCCATTTTCGAATTGCTCGTCTCTTACAAGTAAATTTCTGTCTGGTAATTTTCTGTAGGCACTGTCGAGCAGATAAAGTCCATTTAAGGAAGGCGAAATGCTTTTAAGTATTGTAGTTGTGTCCTTGTATAACTTTTCAAATTTATTGTCCTTGATGAACTTTTTACAGTCAGCTTTGCTTAAATCTAGAATTGTAATTGTTAAGAATTCTCCATTGTCAATAGATGCAATAATCTCGTAGTCTTTAGGGAAATTAATTTTTGTTGTCTTTTCATAAAAGTCCTTTTCGAAGGAACTACTAGAGACGCCAAAGCAACCAGCGACAAAAATTGAAAAGGAAAAAAGAAAAATGTTTTTCATATCTTAATCTAATTCTTGTAAAACTCTACATTCAAACTTTGTGTAACTGAACTATTTTAATTAGAACAAATTTCCAACGAAATGTTGTCAATTACAGAGTTGACTATTCCGTCAGCCGCTTGCACATAACGGTCTCGCAATAGGCCGTAGTTTGGAGCACCTTAGTCCTACGCGCATAGGCGAAGCCTTAGCGTTTATCATGATGCGGAAAATTCGGCTTATTGCGTGTTATGGGCAGGTTTATTATACTATTAATTTCATGATATTTTTTTTGTATTTAAACCTACGAAAATTGTGTTCGCATTATTAATTTCCCTTTTATATTTTTCACATTGTCGTCCGTGTAATGCCCTATAAGCATTATCTGCGTGTTCAAAGGCTTCTTTTGCTTCTTGATAAAATTCATTATTCAAGGGTTTAGTATTCTCATATTTCATAATGTAAATAATACCTTTTGCAAAAAACAATTTATGATATTTGTCAGTATCGAAGTATAAAGAATTTAAGATATCTTCATTAATCATTTTAAGGGCGATGTCTGCTTGATTATTTTTAATTAAATTATTAATTTTTTCCATAGATTATTAATTTTTAAGTTTATTAAATACCTTTTATATGTTTAATTCATAACTCAACTTGTATTTGTATGCCCTTTAATTAACAATTATTTTTAAGGACTGAGCAAAATGTTTTGAATTTTTTACAGTAATAAAATAAACGCCAGAACCATATTTGGAAAGATTTAACGAGATTATTTCACCACTTTCAATGTTAGAAATTTTATTTTCAGACAAAATGAACCCACTTTCATTTATTATTACAATTTCAGTTGGTTCATATTCCTTTATATAATTTATTTCAATACTTAAAGGTCCATCCGTTGGATTAGGATAACCTTTTAATTTTAATTGAGAAGTTTCAGCTTCCTCCAGTTTCCAACTGGATACTGTTCATGGTTTTGCAAGAAATATTGTCCTCATTACAAATGTTGATGGAGAGTACGCTGCGTTAACTACTCCCTGCGCTTCATAATGATACAACACTTTATAGCCCTGATTAACTATGTTATTTAAAATTGTACTAAATTGACTATCATGACTTGCAGGACTTTTTACAAAATTAGGAATTTTATAAGAAGTTGTTGTACCTGATGGATTTGTAACAAATACTGAATCAAATGTTGGAGGTGCAGATGTTGATCCATCAAATTTCTCAGTGATAATGTAGATTTGTGAAAATAAATTATTACAACTTAAAATTGCAACAAGAAACAAAATGAGAATTACACTTTTTTTCATAACAAGAATAATTTAAATTAGACATTAGATTTAACATTTTTCAAATGGATTATTATACTCCATTAAAATTTTATTTTGTCACATAGGTTGTCAACCTTTGTTCTGACAAGTATTTAAATTTAATTTATTGTTCTGTTTTATATAGACCTGTTTTATCATTTTTTAAACAAATTTTAAGTATTTCGCAAATATAATTATTCCCACGGGCTTTTGTAAACTTGCCCATAACGTTTGGCGCATTGGCGATGGCAGGGCTTAAAAGCACTAAAGCTTAATGCACGCACTAAATTACAAAAAAGGGCGGAAGTTCAATGAAGCACTTCCGCCCTGCTATTGCTAATGCGCTGTTATGGGAATGGGCTATTCATTAAATAAATCTTCCTTCATTTTCTTTAGACAGACACCACATAATTTTAATTGTCTGTTTGGCAATAATGAACCGAATGCCATGGCTTCATTTAATGAATTGAAGTAACCGTACCATCTATCATTTGGTGAATGCGTATTGATTAAACAATTGTCTTCTATTTTCTCACTAATATTTTGATCTCGATTTGCAAATGAGCAAGTTGAATGATGAACCACAGCTTTTTTGGGTCTAACTCTCCAATTTTCGTAAACAACAAATTTCTCTTCCATAATTAGTGTTTTAGGATTTTAAACTGCTGTTTCATGTTGTTGGCAACATTGAACAAATAAATACCATTTGACAAATTACCCAATTCAATGCTGGTGATTTCAGCTACTATTTTTCCTGATAAAACAACTCTTCCGGTGTTGTCAATTACAGAATATGACTCGCCAACAAGCTTTGAATCTGCTTTTACGTTAATTACCGTTTGGGCGGGATTTGGATAAACTGAAAATAGGTTGTCTTGTGTAAATTCATGTATTCCAACATTGTTATTCACAGTAAGCATAGCAACGTTAGAAGTGTCTGAACAAGAACCAGAGCTGATGATACAACGGAATGGTTGATTGTTATTACTCAATGTGACATTCGAAACAATTAATGTGTCGTTTGTTGTTCCGCTATATTGACCAACGCTATTTAAATTTTGAAACCCAATACCAAGGTCAGTTTGCCATTGAAAAGTTGCAATAGGATCTGACGAACCAACAATAAATTGTGCGGTGTTGTTGATGTTAATTTGTTGGCTTGAAGGTTGAGTGTTTACTGATTGTTGGCACCCGTTGAATAAATCGGTTATTTCTTGCTGGGATAAAGCTCTATTCCAAATGCCAATATCGTCCATAGCCCCATAAGCGCCACTAGGAAATGTTGTTGTGCCGTTGCCTCCATACAAAATACTGCCAATTGAAAAATAATCTGGTAAAGGTCTATTTGAAATTCCATTTGA
>JBIICS010000201.1:0-4105 GCA_044238735.1 Bacteroidia bacterium | reverse complement strand
TCAATTAAAAAGCCGGCTAACATATAGTTACCGCCCGGATTATCCCTTACATCTATTATTAAATTACGCGTATTATTTTCAGCTAAATAATTGAAGATTCTTTTTTCGGTTTTCATATGTTTAATAAAACTGTCGAAACTATGAATCTTTAAGTAAACGGATTTAACACTATCAATAACCTGCCATTGAATTTCTTCATCATTGGTTTTATAAATTTGTTTTACAATATGGTTAAAGCTAGATGTTTCCTTGAACCCTTTCTCGCCCTGTTTTAATTGTTGAATATTAAGTCTTAATAATTTTCCATCGCGCATTATGGTTAAATCGGCAGTTTCAGACACATTAAAATAGGCGCCATATAGCACGGTAAATGTATGCCGTATTTCAAAAACATTAGTTGGATTAATAGCTCTGTCTGGATTTATGGTGTATTTCGTCATTTCATCAATTATAGATGAAACACTTTTTTCGTTAATGGAAATAATTTCGTCGCCCGGAATTAACGAGCTGTTATAGGAATGTGTAACCCAAATTTTTTTGTCGCTGGAGTATGCAGAAAAAGGTAGAGCATATTTTAATTCCGAGTATTGTTTTTTGTATGAAGCATACGTATGTAAATCGCCATAGCTCTGAACCAGAACATTAAATTTTTTAAAGAAATCGGTGATGGTTAAGGAGTCGGTTAAATTATTTTTTATTTTTTCAAATACATCATTTACTTCTTTATCATAATTTTGATATAAAAATCCAGGATGAAGCTGATCGGCTATTTTCTTATATAATTCTATATCCTCTCTGAGTTGTTGAACCGAAAATTTTTTCTGAGCAAAAACTGAATGAGCACATAAAAAGAATATAATAAGCAAATATCTATTCATACTGATGATATGCAATTAGTCCTTCGATGGGCGTTTTAATATTTTTACCAATATTTAGTTGGTTTATGCGTGTAATTTTGTTTAATTGTTCTTTAAATAAATATCCAACACTTCCCACTGAATTAAGTGTGTAATAATTGGGGTATTTTAAAATTATTTTTTTGATAAAGTCGTTAAAGGACTCTTCAATTAAAGATTGAAATTCGGGATTGTCAATGTTTTTATTTATATAGTGGGTAAAAGATGCGAGGTATCTGCTTGGAAAAGCCTTTTTATAAACATTTTCTAGAACTTCATCTTTGTTTAATTTTAATTCCGATTCAATTTTCTTTTGAGTTTCTTTACTAAAATCACGATAAAAATATTTAGAGATAAATAGTTTTCCAATATGTCCGCCACTACCTTCATCACCCATAAATAAACCCAATGAAGGAATTTGATCTTTAATTAAGCCATTAATAAATAAACAGGAATTTGAACCCGTTCCTAAAATGCAGGCGATGCCGTCATCTTTTCCGCAACACGCTCTTGCTGCCGCCAATAAATCATGTTCTATTTCTATGGTTGCATCTATAAAGTACTTATTCAACGGATTTTTTATAGTAAGATTATTTTTTTGATTGGAGCAGCCCGCCCCATAAAAATAAATGGAGTTTATTTTTTTTATATCAATAAAATTAAGTTCGGGTAAAACCTGTTTTTTTATATTTAGTTCCACCTCTTCTTCCGTTTGGAAATAGGGATTAAAACCTTCCGAAATAAAATTCTTAATAATATTATTGCGATCTAAGAGTACCCATTCGGTTTTAGTGGAGCCACTATCGGCAATTAAAATCATTTCTGTTAAAATTTTTATTAAAATACTAAAAAGGGCTAATAAATAAAGGGTTATAAGCGGATTCTTTTAAAGAATTTTTGGTAAAAAATGTTAGTTTCTTTGGTCCAGAAGTTCATTCATAATGTTATATTTTTTGGGCTAATTATGGGTTTAAAAGTATCTTTACTAAAATTTAATAAGTTATGTTAAAACATACAGCGCTTACAATTGCACAATTTAAAAAAAGTGTATCTACTGGTATTCCCGCTCAATTACCCAAATTAAAATCATTAGATAAATCCTTAAATCATGCGCCAAAGCGAAAAGAAATATTAAGCGAAGACGAAAAGAAGCTGGCTCTTAAAAATGCCCTCCGTTACTTTCCAAAAAAATGGCATTCTTTGTTGGCAAATGAATTTTTGCAGGAACTTAAAGATTATGGAAGAATATACATGCATCGTTTTCGACCTGATTATTCAATTTTTGCAAGACCAATCCATCATTATCCAGGAAAATCAATGCAAGCTAAGGCAATTATGCACATGCTTTCAAATAACCTCGATTATGCCGTGGCTCAGCACCCTCAGGAGCTTATTACCTATGGCGGTAATGGTGCTGTTTTTCAGAATTGGGCTCAATATCTTTTAACCATGAAATATTTGAGTGAGATGACGGATGAACAAACATTGGCTTTGTATTCCGGCCATCCCATGGGTTTGTTTCCCTCTCATAAAGATGCGCCTCGTGTTGTGGTTACCAATGGCCTGATGATTCCTAACTATAGTAAGCCCGACGATTGGGAAAAATTTAATGCTCTTGGCGTAACGCAATATGGGCAAATGACAGCGGGTTCTTTTATGTATATTGGCCCTCAAGGAATCGTTCACGGAACTACAATTACGGTTATGAATGCTGCTCGAATGATGACCAAGGGAAAGTCGTTAAAAGGGATTTTATTTATAACAGCCGGATTAGGTGGAATGAGTGGAGCCCAGCCAAAAGCAGCTAAAATAGCAGGAGTGGTAAGTATTACAGCTGAGGTTAATCCGAAAGCTACTTATAAACGCCACGAGCAAGGTTGGGTAGATGAAGTTTATAGTGATTTAAATAAATTAATTAATCGTGCCGAAGAAGCACGTAAAAAGGGGGAAGCAATTTCATTGGCTTACGATGGTAATATAGTTGATCTGTGGGAAGAATTGGTTAGGCGAAAAATAAAAGTAGATATTGGAAGCGATCAAACTTCCCTTCATAATCCTTGGGCTGGAGGCTATTACCCGGCTGGTTTTAGTTATGAAGAAAGTAACAAAATGATGGCAGAAGATCCACAGCGTTTTAAAACGGAGGTTCAAAAAACATTAGTTCGTCATGCTAATGCCGTTAATACTTTAACAAAAAATGGAATGTATTTTTTCGATTATGGTAATGCCTTTTTGCTAGAGGCTTCCAGAGCCGGTGCAGATGTAGTAAATTCTAAAGGTACATTTAGGTATCCTTCCTATATTCAAGATATTTTAGGTCCCATGTGTTTTGATTATGGATTTGGTCCCTTCAGGTGGGTCTGTACCAGTGGCTCTCCAAAAGATTTAGAAGTTACAGACAACATTGCATTAAGAGTTTTAGAAAAGATATACAAAACAGCTCCTAAAGAAATTAAACAGCAGTTAAGCGATAATATTACCTGGATAAAAGAAGCAAAACAAAACAAATTGGTGGTTGGATCGCAGGCAAGAATCCTTTATGCCGACAGTGAAGGTCGAATTAAAATTGCGGAAGCTTTTAATAAGGCTATAAAGGCCGGTAAAATTAGCGCTCCGGTTGTTTTAGGTCGCGATCATCATGATGTTTCAGGTACCGATTCACCTTATCGCGAAACCAGTAATATTTATGACGGTTCTGCTTTTACAGCCGATATGGCTGTTCAAAATTTTGTGGGTGATGGCTTTAGAGGTGCAACGTGGATTAGTTTACACAACGGTGGTGGTGTAGGATGGGGTGAGGTTATAAATGGAGGATTTGGTATGGTTATAGATGGGAGTGCAGACAGTGATAGAAGGCTAAAAAGTATGTTGTTTTGGGATGTAAATAATGGAATAGCCCGTAGGGCTTGGGCACGAAATAAAGAGGCTTTATTTGCTATTGAACGCGAAATGAAAAGAACATCTAAATTAAAAGTAACAATTCCTCAATTGGTAGATGATAAAATTCTAACTAAACTTTTTTAGTATGCAAAACAAAACTATTGTAATTATATTCTCTTTGTTTATCCTCTTTCTGTATAACTCCTGTAAAAAAGATGAAAGCGATAATCCCGGTGGAGTAGCTGGTTTTGAGGGAACTTACCAGGTACGAGAAAATTGTAATAATAACGGATATTCTGGTTATAGCATGAATATAAAAGCCTTGCCCA
>JBIICS010000198.1:0-4181 GCA_044238735.1 Bacteroidia bacterium | reverse complement strand
TTTGCATCTTTAACCAAAGTGTATAAATAGGGAAAGAATTGTACGTGTAATTTAGCGTATTTTTTGAACATACTTTTTGTTTGTGCAGATTGATCAAAGACCAGTTTAGTTCCAAAAAAAAGTTCACTTCCTTCGTGTGTCCACATTACAGGAAATAAGGCACAAGTTTGCAACCAACGAATCCAAAGCTCTTCTGAGTTGGAAGGTAGTGTGTTGTATTCGTACCCAGCAATGTGTGAAGAAACAATTGGATGGCCCGAGATTCCTGCCGATAGTATAGCGGGTATTATTGTTTTTATTCCATCCACTTCTGTCCAGTCGAATTGTGGGTCGCCAATCCACATTAGTGGAGAGTATTTTTGAATTCCAGTCCATCCTCCGCGCATCCAATAGGTATAATCGCCATCGGGTTGTTTTTGTTCCCAAAATTCTTGATTGGTTTTTCCCCACCAAAGAGGATATTCGTTGTGAACGGCATAAGGGTTTGCATTGGCTGAATCTATCATCTCAATTCTGTGATGTTCGCCAAAATCTATCATGCCTCCACTGCTTCCTAAATTATAGGCATTTATCAGTAAATTGTTTTTAAACCAATTTCTTACAGTTTGTCGGCTTAGGTCGGGTTCTGCGACTTGAGCAAAAAAGGAAGCCATTGATTTAAATAGGTTTGATTACTGGAGTTTTTCATGAAATATCCATTAGTGTTCCCTAAATTATAATCATAGTCGTTGTTGAAGATATAAGGCCAGTAATAATGCAGCACTTTAAATCCGTTAGCATGGTGATTATCAACCAGCGTGTTATAGTTTGGATATCTTGCAGCGTCTAAATCCCATTTCATTCCGGTTCCTAAGATGTTGTTAATTTTCTCCGACCAGTAGTGATGCCAGAGAGCGCTACAAGGAATACTATCGTTTCTGAGGGTTTGAGCCACTTGATTAGAGCGGTCGGATTCTGTTTGAAATCCATTTCTGTTTTTGGTTAGCATCCATACACCAAATACCCATGGTTCAGGTGTTCTTAATATTCTTCCGGCGTCTTCTGTATAATTTTGAATAATGTCTGAAGGTGTTGCGCCGGTATAAACTGTAAAACTCAATTTTTGATCCCAAACCGCAATTTCGTTGATATTGATATTGCTTTCCCCCAGATCAAATGAACTACACGAATTTTCGTTAAGAAGTAAACCATAGCCGCGAGTAGATAAATAAAAAGGCACTCGATAATTTCCTTGATTTCCCGGTTTTGGTGATGGAAGTGTATCGCCCTGGCCTTCACTTATCCAGTTTAGCATTTTTTTTCCTCTAAAGGCAACGCCTTCTAATCGTTCTCCAAATCCCATAAAGTATTCGTTTGGATATAACTTTAATCTTAGTTTTGTTCTAAATTTCCAGGGCTCAGTTAAGTTGGCTGTTTTCTTAATATCAATTCTAATTCGGTTATTAGTTTCTATTTCTACATGAAAATTAAATCCCTCATTATAAAAGGTGTTTTGAAATACAGCATCCATTTGAAATAAGGGATCGTTCGCACTCCAGGATGAAATAGTGTTTGTCATCCATTGATTGAATAATGCATTATCCTGAACAACTAAGTGTAAGTAATTTACATAGTTTACACCCGAAAATGGATAACTTGCTATACCTATGGGAAGTTCTGCGCCTAATTTATAAGATTCGATAAGAGTGGTTCCTTTGCTAATACTGTTTATCTTAAAACCGTCGCTGTAAAGCTTAAAATTTATATCTCCTCTACTTATCTGATGTAAAAGGGTTTGAGCTGAAGCTAAATTAGAGCAATAAAAACAGAAGAACAGGATTAAATGAAAAGTTTGTTTTATCATCAGTAATTAGCTTAATTAATATGAAGTGTTGTTGTTAATTTTAGTTTAGGAGCCAGCGATTTCTTTAGAGTTATAAATAAATATAATACAAAAACTCCTGAATTGTTTAAATCAAATTTAGCTATCAGAATGAAATGTTAACAGAACATAGCCTCCATCAGCGATTATTCTGCTAAGTAGTTTGTTGTACTTTAGCTTGGGAGCCTTCGAGCATCCTGCGAAAGTAATTTACCTGCCCGCAATGGTAGGCGAGGTGTGCAATTAAATGTGTGATGGCTCCATAAATACTAATTGGCTTTCCATCAAAGGGTTCTGGATATTGTTCTCCTTTGTGTTTAATTAGATAGGCCGGAAGTTCTTTTTCTATCATGGTTTTGCATTGCCTTAGCATCTTTAGGAGTTCATTGCGAGGGATGGCTTCTGAGCTAAATTCGAGAGGTCTATTACGTTGGTATCCCTTATTAAGTAAAAAAGCTCCTATCCAGTGATTAAGATTCCCAATTATATGCAGCGTAATATTGCCTGGACTATTATTAATACCATCAGGCTTTTTCCAAATATTCGATTCTGAATTAAAAGATTCAATTTCATTATCCAGTTGATCTATAAAATTTAGAAGTTCTATACAAAGATTATCCTGATCTTGCATTTGATTAAAAGATTAAGTTATAAACTTGATTGTTAAATTAGGGATATTGAGATTCATTAAAGGCTTAATTTATTTTATAAAATCATGTTATTCTTGTATACAACGAACTGCAAAGCCATTAATCTTTGGTGATGTTGAACGCGATGCTACCCGGCTACCTGATTCTAGAATGAGTAACCAAGAATTTACTTCATTTTCGGAAGTACTACTCCACCACATTGCAAATTGTCTAACGTAATTAAATGTTTCGCCTTCTATACCACCAGCGGGTAAACCGTTAAATCCACTTTCATTCGTTCCGTTACCTTCCTCATTCCATCCATTGTTGCTTTTAAGTGCTGCTCCAGCTAAAGATTCTCCCTCCAATTGTTCGGTTAGCTTTACCCAATCAGCATCCGATGGAATTCGCCATCCTTTTGGGGCCAATCCGCGTTTGTCTGTAATAGCAAACCAATTGTAAAGCTTACCATATTTTTGACCTTTTGAAGCATCAAAATCGTAATAGCAACAGGCAGGTTTTCCACTCTCACCTGCTTGTAGCCATTCTGTAATTGTTTTTGCAACTAAAATTGGAGAGCCATCTCTAAATTTATCTGTGTCCAAATTTTTATCCGACCATGTTTGTTCACCTATCTTTATCGAGCCGCCTTCAAAGGGGTTAACTGGTTTTTCCTTTGGCATCGTAAAGGCCATTATAAGTATACTGCAACTAATTAGTGTTAATGTTGTTTTGATTTTACTTTTCATTTTTTGTGTTGTTTTAAATTTTAACTTAATATTAAATAAATAACGTTTTGATGATTGTTTATTAGTTTAATTGCCATTAATACATAAAATTATTAATTAGCTCTAATTCATAAATAGATGGTTTTTTTCTAAAATTTTAAGCAGGTTATATAGTATAGGATTTAGTTTATTAAGCAACTAAACCATACATTGTTATTAGAAGTTAAGCCTAGTTTATGTTAAATAGATTACGGCCTGCTAGCATTAACTATTTATTTATACTGATTTATTAATTTTATAGCTCAATAAATCGTATAAATAATATCAAAATAAGGGATTGCATTAAAAAAATCAAATAGCTGTTTAAACATTAATTACGATTTGTTCCTCTATTTAACTGATAACAGATTCCAATTTTGAAATTAAACAGACTCGTCCAATTTTTTGTAATAAGATGCTGGGTTCCATTAATTACTGCTTCATTTTTTGGAGCAAACAAGAAAGGAGTGTATCCTAAGAAAAAATAGGGTGCTAGTGAATAGGATGATCTATTAAAAACTACATAGGTTAATTTAAAACCAGAATTAAACCCGTAACCATTCGAAATATACTTCTTATCATCTATTACTAAATATTCGTTATTAATTTTTCGCGTAAGAAGGCTGGAGGTAGCTCCAAGTTGAATTTCGGGGGTTAGTCTTTTTAATTTTTCAAGTTTAAAGCAAATTACATAGTTTAAATTAGTGATATGCAAACTTAATACATTAAAAAGATTTTCATTACGAATCTTACTATTATAAAAACTATAATTAAAATGAATTCCTTGTTTAATCATTTTATTGCTCATAAAGAAATATCCTATTTCGCCGTTTATGCCATTTATGAGTTTATTTTGTTTTAATTTTAGAAAGGGTCTGCTTATGTTATAAGCCTCTATTGCCTTATCTAACTGTTTTGCCATTA
>JBIICS010000184.1:0-4715 GCA_044238735.1 Bacteroidia bacterium | reverse complement strand
TTAGTAGAAATAAGGTCTTTATCCGTTTCGGGATAAAATGCTAAATAGGCAGCAGATTTTCTGATTTCATCAAATAAAATATCTTCGGTAACAAGCGAAAATTTATTCAAATCACTTTTATCAAACAATTCATCTAACAATGGATAAAAAGAGCTAGTATAGATTTTCCATTTAAAACCGGAATTAGGATTTTTGCTTACAATACCAGCTAGAGTTTTTAAATAATTTTCAATACCACTATACAAAGTACCACCATAAATAAAACCTTCTCGCTTAACATCAACTTTAGAAAAGGAAAACTTATCTGGATCATATGCATGAGGGAGAAGATAAAATTTTGAAGAAAAAGAATTATACTTATACTTTAAAAAATCAATCATATTTTGAGTAGGACAAGCAAAAACATCGCAATTTTCAACTGTAATTCTTTCTGATAATTGTTGAAATTTCATTTTGTTAGAATCTAAATTAGGAATGCCGTATAAACTACCCCAAGTCCATGGATCGCGCAAATCAGCTACATAAATAATTTCTTTATTTCTTTGTTTAAATAGCGCTCCATAAAACAATATAGAAAAAGGCCCACCACTGCATATTAGCACGTTAATAGGTTTATTCTGATGAACAGAATCCAATTCATTTAATAAAGACTTTTGCCATTTATAAGCTCTATCAAAAAAATTCTGAGAAGTAAACTTACTTAGTAATTGTGTGTATAGAAAATAAAGTATCTTCTCGAAAAAAGAATTAGTTAAACCACTTAACCAATTAGGGTATTTTTTTGGGAGTACCCTAACTTCGATACCTGAATAATGTTCATTATAGAAATTATTATGTTTATCATTTCCGGAACATATAATAGTAACCTCATGACCAAGCATTTTTAATTGCTTGCTAAACTTAGCCCAACGCCTCCCCCCTATTTCGTTAGACGGAGGAAAAGTATAAGAAACAATAGTAAAATGCATAAGATAAATTAATCCTTATAAAGCTTGGGAATTTTATTTACTATTTTTATCACACGATCAAAATCGAGACCCAATGTATCCAGATACCACCTGATGTTTTGATACCTCGGTCGGTTTTCATCTTCAATTAAAAGAAGTGCTTTATCTCTAGTTAACTGTCCTTCTCTTATTTGATTACTTCTAAAAGTATCATGCTCGGTGAAACCAGCAACTGTGTAATAAACATAATTATAAAAAGCGGCAGTTCCATCACCAATACGCCATGTAGTTGAAGTATCAGGAGCTAATTCCCAGCCATAATCATTAATTAAAGAAGAATTTACAATATCTTCATCCCAACGCCAATAATCAAATATATGATAATAATCTTTTTTCTCTGTAAAGCTTCTGTAGTATTCTCCAGAAAGAGTATCATATAAAGAAGCATTAAAATAACCCAAACTTTCAGTCATAGCCAGGAATCGCTTAAAGTGATAACGCAATTGTTTTAGCACTCCATTGCTGTATACCCTTTCTTCTTCGAAATCGGGCGGTATGCCTAAAAAACCAGTTTTAAAATGAGTAACCTCTAACGGATTAATACCCCATAAATTTAAATGGAGACCGGTTTGTTTTTTAACATCCTCCACATAACGAAAAAAATGTTTATCACCAGCGGTTAGCATTGCCATCATTCCTAAATGAGGAGATTTTAACCACGCCTCTAAATTCATTCGTATGTTTTTCCTTTTTTTAGAAATATCAGCCGCTACAATAATATTTTCCACACCAAGTTCAGCACACATTCTACTAATATTTCTTCGGCCTAAATCGGTTACCATACCCCAATCATAAGTATAGGTTACCGGTCGTAAATTTAATTCCTTAACAATTAAGTGTAATCCAAAACAACTATCTCGTCCACCAGAAAAAGGCACAATACATTCTAATCCATCTTTTTTACGATAAGGTTCCACTAGTTTAAACAATTCTTCCTTAGGTTTGGGAGTGTTTCTATTTTTATAATTTAGACAATAATTACAAACACCTTGTTCGTTAAACCTGATGTAGGGCATAGTTTCAGGCAATACACATTTGGTACAACGTTTTAAATTAGGTTTATTATATTGTAATAAAGACTCCTGAACCTTATCAAATTTAAATTCTGGTATTAAATTTTCAGTACGCTCCTTATAATCTTTCAGACTCCATTTCAAATTTTTCGGAACAGGAATATCAAGTATATGAGAAGCATTTATGATTTGACGTGTATTAAGGCAGTTTAACTCGGACAAAGCATATTTTTCTGATGCAAAGTAAGTTGTATTGTTTTTTGAACCAATGTAAAGACTACCGTTATTAGATAACAAAATTAATTTTCCTAAGTCTTGTAAGATAATGGCACAGGAAACAATACCCCTACATTTTTTCAATACAACTTCAGCCAAAGTATCAATTGAGTTACCTTGATTTAAATGATGTAGTGCAATACCTGCTATGGCCTCTGAATCAATTTTAAAATTACGTTTTACCGATACATCACTCCATATTTCATCTTCGTTAACTATAATTCCATTATGCAACACCAAAATATTATCCCTTACAACGGGTTGATTATCGGAAAGACCATTGGTAATTAATCGGCTATGTCCCCATACAACATTTGATTGATATGGGTTTGTTTTATTAAGAAGTTTATCAATATTAAAATCAGCACGAAAAATAGAATACTCATTGCCATTTAAATATATTAAACCACTGGAATCTTTACCTCGTTGCTGAGAATGTTTAACTAAAGACTTAAGATCTTTTTTTTCTATTTTATTTTGAGAAATAATTCCGAAAATGCCGCACATTATTATTTAATTATTAAAATATGGTATGTAAAAATATTGCAATTATATATTTAATTACTTAATAAATATTCATGATAAATTGAGGAAACAGAATGAGATTGTTTATTACTTAAAGAAATATTATTTTTTTTTGGTGTTTTTAAAATAAAATTCTCTAAAACATCAATTGAATCTATGTGTATTAAATAAGCACTATTAATAAAATGTAAAATAGTATTTGGAAAAGGTTCAAAAGTTATACACGGCACTTTAAACCAAGTTGACTCCAACGCCACAGTTGAACCATATACAATTGATAAGTCTGATATGGTTAGCTGGTCGTATAGGGTGGTCTTAGAATTATTTTGATTGTAATTTATTTCAATAAAATCATTCGAGATTGGTAATTGAAGATCACTCTTTTCAGCAGGATGTTTTCTGTATAAGAACAAAAATTTACCAGGGTGTTGATTTAGTATTTTATCAATCAATTTTAATACAGAATTTTTTTCAGGCCTATCATCGTTTACAGAAAACAAAGAAATAATTACGGGATTGGGATTGACAGGAAGATTAAATGAATTCGAAAATTTGTGATTAACGGCATTATCAAATGATAAGTGACCAAAAGGTAATAGCTTTACACCCATAGGCACTCCATTTTTATACATAAAGTCTTTCATAAATTCATCCCACACAAACCAACCGTTAATATTGAGTATTGTATCGTGCGCTTCTCCACTTTTCGCTCCGTTCATTGTATTATAAACTAATGTAGAATTACCTAAAACTGATTTTAATAAAAGTAATTCAGGTATATTTTCGGCTTCGTTAATTACGATCTTAGTCAAGTTAAATTCCTTAATACCGGAATAAACATCAATAGCCTTTATGATGGTGGATCTATATCGTAAGAAGACATTTATTATTTCTAATTCAACTGCACTATAAAAAACTGGATTTATAAATTTAAAAGCTGTTTTAGTTTTGGATTTAGATAAACTAATTTTATAAATAAAATTATAGCCTGAAGTTGATATTTTTTTTTTATTGAATTCGTTTAAATTATTTTCAAGAATAAGCAAAATTTCATCTGCCTTAAACTTAGATAATAAATTTTCATATAAATTAAATATGAAATCGTTATTGATAATAAAACCTATCTTATAATTTTTTTTTAAATCTTGATTAGCTGCTAACCCTGATTCTGAATTTTCTTTTAATAAACTAATGGAGTTCCTAAACCACTTCAACCATTCTTTACAATAATTTGCCTGAAAATACGGTTGAATATATTCTAAAGAATAATCTTCTTTTATTTGATCTAAGGCGTAATAAAGACTACCTATTCTAAAATTGCTCCAGTATAATTCTTTTAAAAGCGCATTATAGGTGTCGTAACCATTAACATGAAAAATATCAGGAGATTTTTTGACAATTTTTTTTAAAACTGCATCTATGTATTGTAATGTTTTCCAAGTACCGGGTACACGGTATCCTGAAACATTAATCAGATTAATGGAATTGCTGCCCTCCTTATAATTTTCATATAAATCTTCATCTATTTCGTAATAGAAAATATCGGTTACTCCCCTATCCGAAAATTTTCGGAATAAACCCTGTGTTAATTTAAAAACTGCAGCAACCTTTTTCATCAATAAATCAAATCATGCCCAACGTAATCCATTGCCAAATAAAAAAACTATTGTCAATCTCTCCGTTAAAATATTTATTTAACTCCACTTGCGTTTGTTGCTTATCTAAAAATGAATATTTAGAAAAGCCTGTTTGAATTGTGTCTAATACCCAATCTTTTAAATCATGCTGAAGCCATTCGCGTTGTGGCGTTTGAATTGGTCGTTTAGGAGCTTCAACAATGGGTACATTTTTATACTTGCGAATAATTTCTCTTAAAATCCATTTCTTTTGTTCT